>JAJRUT010000132.1 GCA_024277655.1 Deltaproteobacteria bacterium
CTCCCCTATTTTCGGGAACGAACCTTTGCCGGACGCAAGGGGCGTCTACGTTATCCCCTGGTTATTGATACCGACGAGGCAAGTTTTGAATCGGGAGCCGAAGAGACCCACCTTGATTTTGCTTTGCGCTATAGCCATACCCTTGCTGATATGGATTTTGGTCTTGCTTATTTTCAGGGCACGGCCAGGGAACCACTTCTGTCCCCCATCATTAAGCATGGCGGGTTGCGCCTGGCCCCCTATTACGAGCAAATTTCCCAGACCAGTCTTGATATCCAATATGTCGCCGGGCGGTGGCTGTGGAAGTTTGAAGGACTATACCGCTCCGGGCAGGGACGTAGTTTTGGTGCCTCTGTCGGTGGGGTTGAATACACCTTTGTTGGGCTCTTAGAGTCATCCATGGATGTTGGTCTTATCACGGAGTATGTTTTTGATGACCGTGAGGATCGCTATGCTACCCCTTACAATAATGATCTGCTGACGGGGTTGCGTCTTAGCGTGAACGATATGGCCTCCTCCGAACTCTTGTTCGGATTGATTAAGGACATCCGTAATAGCTCGATTATCACCACCCTTGAGGGTAGTCGTCGCCTGAGTGACTGGGTCAGACTGGAAGTAACGGCGGCCTTGTTCAATGATATTGATACCGATGATGTGGCTTACTCCCTGCGGGAGGATGATTTTGTGAAGGTGGAGGTTGTGTTCTATTATTGAGAACTCGGGCCAGCTGCGTTGCGTCCGGCAAGCCAGCCTGTCGAGAAGGCGGCCTGGAGGTTGAAGCCGCCGGTGTCGGCCTGGATGTCCAGTAGTTCACCGGCAATAAAGAGACCCTTTGTTTTTTTTGATTCCATGGTTTTTGGATCAATTTCTTTAGTGTTGATGCCACCGGCGGTGATAATAGCCTCACTGAAGGGGCGGTAGCCGGTTACGTTAAAACGCAGATCTTTAAGCCAGCCCCTAAGAGCCTTACGTTCCTTTGCTGATATATCACAGACCCTGCGTTCCGTTGGGATTTTGGTATGGTCAAGGCAGACAGGAATCATCTGCCGGGGGATCAGGCCACGGAGAAAACTTGTGATTTCCTCCTTGCCACGGGAGTCAATATCGCGCAGGAGGCGGGCCTCAAGTTTCCGCCCATCGAGAGCCGGTTTAAGATCAAGGGCCAACTCCACCCGGTGTCCTGCTCGCAGGTAATCCACTGCATCACCACTTAAGGTGAGGATAGTGGGGCCGGTGAGACCAAATGGGGTAAAGACAACTTCCCCGAAGGCTTCCTTTTTCTTTTTATTATCCACAAACATCCGCACCTTGATATTGCGCAGATTTAACTCTGCCATCCGTCCGGCCTCTTTGCCAGCGGTCTCAAGGGGAACCAGTCCCTGCCGAATGGGAATGGTGGTGTGACCCGCAGACTCAGCCAAGGGGTAGCCATCGCCGGTTGAGCCGGTGGCCGGATAGGAGGCGCCACCTGTTGCCAGGATGATTCGCTCGCAGGAGATGGTTCTGCCCTTGCTGACCACACCTGTAACCTGATTATCTGTTATGAGTAATTTTGTTACCGGGGCGGAGGATTCAATCTTGACCCCACATTTTTTGCACCAGAGGCGGAGTAGCTGTTGAACCTCCGGGGCCTTGCCACTTGCCGGGAAAACCCGCCCACCTCTCTCCTTGACGATCTTTAGGCCGAGTTCGGTGAGGAAATCAAGGAGGTCGTTGTTGAAAAAACGGGCAAAGGCCTGTCTGAGAAACCTGCCATTTTTGCCAAAATGACCTATGAACTCTGCAACTTCACAGGTGTTGGTAAGGTTGCAACGCCCTTTGCCGGTAATACAGAGCTTCATGCCAAGTCTTGGCATTTTTTCAAGGAGCAGGGTGTCTGCTCCGTGTAGAGCCGCCTGGCCTGCTGCCATCAGTCCCGCCGGGCCACCACCGATGACGATTACTTTCGCTGTTGCCATCTCACTTTGAGCCATGTTGTGGTGCTGGTTGTTTTTTTGCGTAAACGTTGTCATAGAGGGCAAGCATATTCTGGTAATCGCTATGCGGGGTTGTATCGACAAGAAATTCCTTGTTGTCAATGATGTGTTTTGCCTTGATGACGATGTTCTTGCCAAAAACGGCAAACAGGGCATGTCCATACTCCTGCCACTCCAGTTGCGCCACCTCCATTCGGAGTAACTCGACAATGACCATGCCTATTTTTTCTGCGCTAAATTCAAGGATTGTCAGGGCATCCTCTTTATTGCCAAGAATAAGGTGTAGGTGTGCCTTAAACTCAAGCATTGAAAATGGATGTTTGAAAATAACACCGATATAATGACCGAGCTGAATTGTGTCGTCCAGATCATCCACTGCCTTAAGAATATCCTCAGGCCGATATTCCTGGAAATTGAGAACCATATCGCGAATCCATTTGCCTTGGTTACGATTGTTGAACGTCAGGTCCTCAATTGGGTACACCTCTGATACCCCAGGAACAACCATATGGCAGGAGTAGAAACCAAGGTAGGTATATTCGCGGAGATAGATCTCTTTGTCCAAATTTTTAATAATATCTGTAAGGAAACGGTACTCGTCGGCGCACCCTTGGCCCTGATATGGGCATGGCGTGTAAGGGAAACTTTTTTTCTGGGCCAGAAAAGGAAAGCCCACCTTGCCATTGGAATCGATAAAGTGGGATTCAAGATTAAAGCTATCCGCGACAAAATCCATATCAAAGGTGGGTACCTCAAAGACGTCAAGATGATCCATGTCCCGTCCCTGCATGAGTTCTGTCATGGTGCGTTCAAGGGCAACCTCTAAAATTGGATGGGCTCCGAAGGAGACATACAGGGTGGAGTTTTGGGGGTTTATCAAGGAGATGGCGGTAACCGGAAAGCGCCCGCCAAGGGAGGCGTCAAGGATCTCAATGATATAGCCTGATTCACGTAGGGAGGCGATGTCACGCTGGAGTTTGGGGCAGGCTTCGATAATCCCGGCCGGGATGGGCGGGAGGGCGTAGCCGTTTTTAATGATTGCTATCTTGGCGTAGCGCTCAAGGATCTCACTGAGGGCCTGAACCTTTGCCTCCAGTGGACTGTTGCCTGTGGCCAGACCATTACTGACATACAGGTTATTTAAGATATTGATGGGGAAATATGTGGTTTTCCCTGTCATTTGGTTGCTAAAGGGCAGACCAATGATTTTGTCGAGGGTATCGCTATTAAAATCGACAAGATCTTCAAGTACCAGTTGGCCATCCGGGTCATAGAATTGGCGTAATTCTGGATCAAGGTAGCCGCGATCAAAAACAAAACTCTTTTGGTCTGGATAGTGGTGGCGTTCGGGGAGAAAAAAGTCGCTGACAAAATTATTGGTCTGCACCCGTTCAATAAACTCACCCAGGGCACTGGCGATGGAGGCCTCAGATTCACTACCTTTACCATTGGCATAGATGTGGTTTGGGGCGGCTTCGGAGGCAAGGTTGACCGAATAACAATGTTTCAGTGGATGCTTTTCCTGGGAAAAGGCGGTGTTGCAGTTAATATCTGCAAGCACCGCTTGCATTTTAGCAATGGACTCTTTTAGTGGCGCGTCTTTGGATTTGAAATTCATGTCTGGGGTTTAGCATGAATTTAATAATTTGGGTTAAATTCTTTTAAATTGTAATTAAGCATATGCTCGAAAATTACAAGCAACTCGGAATATAACTATTTTCTGGCAGGGAAAAATCGACAAGTTGTTACTCGTGCCGATAATTAGACCTGCCAGAAAATAGTCAGGCCTGTTTAGAGGGCAAAAAGTTGAATTACAGTGATCATATTTCTTTGGGTCTGCATAGAAGCATCAAGCACAAGTTCAAGATTGTTGCTCTGAATGACCTGTGTTTCCATAATGCGATCAGCCATAAGACCAATATTATCGGCCATGATCAGGATCTTGTCAGCCATTTCAAGGATCCGGTCAGCCATAACACCAATGTCATCTGCCAGACGCAGCATGGTGATAAATGAAGCACCCATACTGGCGTCACCAATGGCTACAAGTTGCGAGGAGAGTCCCATTGTCCCCTGACCCAGTGCGGCCATAGTGTTTGAGATATTTTGCAGGGAGATGAGCAGGTCGTCGCTTACGCTCATGCTTGTGCCCTCAGAGGCGAGGATATCATCATAAACGGCAAAGACGTTTGTCTGGTAGTCGAGCATGGCCGTTTCAATGTCGGTAAGTTGGCTTGCTGTTGTGAAGGGGGCAAGTATTGTGTTGTTGATGGTGTTAACCAGATCGTCACCCTGGACAGTTAAACTGTCAATGTCACCGGTCAGGATAACAGGGTCAAGGACTGCCTTGGCTGAACCGGCTCCGGTGAGAAGAAAGGTGCA
>JAJRUT010000133.1 GCA_024277655.1 Deltaproteobacteria bacterium
AACCATACCTCCATAGAAAAGAGCCAGTGCCGGAGTCATCAGCATGACCATGGCTGTTGCAACGATCATAAACGCGGTATCACCTGAATTCATAACTTCTCCTGTATAATTTTTCGCCCAAAGAGAGCTCTTGTTGACTTATTTTTAATAACAACTCAATACAACACTAATCTTCTTGAAACTTACTCCCCACTTGCAACGCTCATGCCACAAAGAAATCAAGGCCTTAATATCGTTATATACGGCGATATTAAGGCCCAATACCAACCACGGTGACACCCATAGTCTTACATTTTTGTCCAGTATGGGCAGGAAGTCGGCACACTTTTGTAACAAGCCCAGACCGCTTGCGGACACGGGCACCAATCAAAACCGAGGAAAAACGCCTCCGGCAAGCGATCGCATTTGCAAAAACACTCTTGCCCTGTCGTACCGAACAAAAAGCCCTTGTAAATAAAGGGAAGACCATTTACGGATATTACTGACCTTACGTCAGCAATGCCGGTTAAGAATTTGCGAGAGGATTTTTTGTGCCCCTTTATGGAGCGTTATTCTGCAAATTTCGTAGTATTTTCTTAACATTTTGTCTCCCCTTTTTACCTGTCTCTGCGAGGGACTCGCGTGATAAAAAATGGGAGACAAAATGTTTGAAAATCAAGAAATTTGAAGTGGGAAGCGGAGTAAAGGGGCACAAAAAATCCGGACTCAAGGTGAGTGTAATCTTCTAACCAAACACTACTGACCCGACGCATACTATAAAAAACAATTTAAAACAGTAACCATGCCCACCCCCTCACTCACAAAAAATATTCTCGAAAAGCTCACAACCATTGTCGGCCCAGCCGGAATCGAAACCAACAAGGAAGAACTCCTGTGCTACTCCTACGACGGTACAGGTCAGGAGTTTCTACCCGAGGCAGTACTCTTTCCGGAAAACACCAAACAGGTTGCAGGTATAATGAAGATTGCTCATGCCCATACCATCCCTGTTGTCCCCAGGGGGGCTGGTTCCGGCATGACGGGCGGCTCCTTGCCATTAAAGGGAGGGCTGGTTCTGGCGCTTGCTAAAATGAATCGCATCCTTGAGGTTGACCCGGAAAATCAAATTGCCGTGGTTGAGCCGGGGGTGATCACCGGCAATCTGCGTAAGCGTGTGGCACAGGATGGACTCTCCTATCCACCCGACCCTGCCAGTGTCGCCTTTTGCACCATGGGTGGCAATGTGGCAGAATGCGCCGGAGGGCCAAGTGCGGTCAAATATGGCGTGACCCGCGATTATGTCTTGGGTCTTGAAGTGGTACTTAGCGACGGTAGAATTTTGGCAACCGGAGTGCGGACCAATAAGGGCGTGGTTGGCTACGATCTCACACGGTTGTTCACCGGCTCTGAAGGGACGCTGGCCATTATCACCAAGATCATCGTCCGCTTAATCGCCCACCCCACCGCCACCCGCACCACCATGCTTCTCTTTGGCGATTTGCAGGAGGCGACCTCCCTTGTCGCAAAGCTACTCCTTTCCCACACCCCGGCAAAGCTCGAATACCTTGATGGTACGGCGCTTAATATTGTCGCGGGAAAGCTCCCCACCCCTTTACCAAAAGGAACCCGCGCCATGCTGATTATTGAGCTTGATGGTGATCCGGAGTCCGTTGCCATCCAAGCGGAGAAGCTTGACCTGTTTCTGGCCAGACAACCAGCGATCCAGCAACAGGTTAACGCCACGGATGCCAAACAGGCCAAACGCCTATGGTTTGCCAGAAAGCAGGTTTCACCATCCGCCTTTAAGCTTAAACCCGATAAAATAAGTGAAGATGTTGTGGTTCCCAAGACCAAAATACCTGACCTTGTCCAAAAGACCGAAAAACTGGCAAGGGATCTAAATCTGCTCATCTTTACCTTTGGCCACGCCGGAGATGGCAATATCCATGTCAATATCATGGTGGACAAGTCGGACCACAAGGAATATGCCCGGGCCAAACAGGCCAAGGAATCCCTATTTAAAGCCGTGCTTGAACTTGGTGGCACCCTATCGGGCGAGCATGGTGTCGGCACCACCAAGGCGGAACATATCGGTCTTGAATTATCTGAGACGTCCATTGCCGTGATGAAAGAACTGAAAAACGTCTTTGACCCGTTAAACATTTTAAATCCGGGGAAGATCTTTTGAGCGGTGTGTCTTGGCGATGAAAAAGATTGCCGGGAGAAAAACTCACCGCAACCCGACACAAATGCTAAAATTGAGATAAATTTCGGTTCGATAACAACATCATGCTCGCGGATATGCAAAAACCGATTGACAACCGGCTAGTGGATCATTTATAAGAACTGTTTGCCAAAATAGAGAATCATACATAGAATATAAAATCATTAAAGTGCTCCCAAGAGCACACAGTCACCCAAACGGAGTTATCATGATTGAAGTTGAAGTACGTGGCGACGTCGAATACGCTATCCGTCAATTAAAGAAGAAACTGCAGCTCGATGGAATGAAAAAAGAACTCAAACGTCGTGAGCATTACGAAAAACCAAGTGTAAAACGTCGCCGCAAGCAGGCAGAAGCCAAGCGCAAACTGCGCAAGGTTATGTATCGCATGGCACGCGACTAACCTCCTTTCTAGGAGTTGTACTCCGCTTGGGGACTGTGAAAAGGGATAATGAAAGTCATCCCTTTTTTTCATTTGTAGATAGCTGATGTCATTGTGAAAATGAGACCACCTCCCCCTCCACCCCCCCTTGTCAAACGTCAGATTATTGTTGACCTTGATAAAAAGATCA
>JAJRUT010000134.1 GCA_024277655.1 Deltaproteobacteria bacterium
GCCTCCTCAATTTCCCAGCCCAGGTCATCACGGAAGGTGGCAAGCTCTTGATGCCGTTTGCGGAGGATGAGGATAATGGTGCCTTTAACATTAGCTCCTTGGCGTAGGGCGGAGTCGGTTTCCGTTACCACATACCAGGCAGCGGTTACCTGTAGGCCGCTGGCCCAGATGATATTGGCCATATCACCCCAGATAGCACCGCTCTGGTGGGTGAACATTAATACCTGAATACCGTTATCCGGCATCTTTTCAGCCATTTTACGATAGGCAGCCACCATACCACGACGGAAACCATCGTCTTCACCCTTAATAGCCAGGGAGCGGCGGCTGTCCCATGTCCAATGGGCAAACTCTTTGGGTGGATTTTTGCGCAACCAGGCGATGAAGAACTCGGTGATTTCTTCGTATTTTACGGCATCGCCGTAGGGTGGGTCGGTTATGTATATGTCGTTTTCAGCTTCTAATTCAGAAGCCTTTGAATTCACAACTAATGTATTAGAATGTATAGGCCTTCTTTTCACTGTCTTGTCGAGAACAGCAAATAAATCGGGGAGAGCCCGACACCCCCAGTTGTAAAAAGTATTTAGAGCTTGGTTGTAAAATACATTTGATGTGTTGTTGCTTGCTCCACCGATTTGCTTACCAGACCCATCTTTCGCAACTCTAGCACCAGAGGTAGTCCATCTACTCAATTTACTTGAAAAATCTAAGATTGAGGCAAAAGAAGGATAAAGCGATGGTTCACTTAATACTTTCTTCATTAGACCTAGATATAACAAATGCCTCGAATTAAACAAATGATGCCAATGAGTCCACCCCCGTGTACGAATTGGTTCGTCTGTTTTGTCACCGGCTTCAATAACCATATCTGGAATATAGCCCTTTTCCTGCCACTCCTCAATGTGCGCCCCCACATGGTCAATGACTTTCTGCTCTCGTTCAAGGTCGTCGCTAGTTACAGCACGAAACTCATAATCAAACTTCTTGCCACCTGGCTTGTTCTTCATCCACTGCACACAATAGAGGCGTTCCTGAAAGATATCATTGGGGCGAGGGCTGACGTCTGTTTTCTCCCACCTTCGAAGGCGATTTTTACTCTCTTTCCCGTCTTTGAAGTCGCCACGAATCGTTTTTATATTAACTCGATACTTGGCAATCCCATCAGGGGAATGGACCAAATCACCATCCTGAACAGTCCCCACTTTAGCTTCATCAACCTCCGCATTGGTGTTCACATAAACAACATCAATATCGTATCGTTTCTCGGTCGGGACAGGAACCAACCGAGCGACGACCTTATACCCCTTACTAATTATAAATGTTGGCAACAAAGGAACTTTCCATCCTGTTTCAGGACAAACAACCTCTACACAATACAAAAAAACCTTGGCTCTCCACCCCTTACCATCTTTCTCAACACCTAGTTCATCAATCTCTTTCTGTACCTGTTCAGCAAGCTTCTTCTGGGCCGTATCAATCTTTATCCTCTTTGCCGCACTTGCTCCAACAATATTAAAGCTCCCCCATGTAAGCATACAGGCAATAGGGTTCAGATCTGAGGCATAGACATCACAGCCAAGTCGGGCGGCCTCAAAAGGAATCTGGCCACTGCCGCAAAAGACATCTGCAACCCGTGGACGGCGGCCAAAACGGGCAATCCCCATCTGCTCCACCAGTTCAGGGAATGAAGTTGCTGAGGTGCCAAGATGCTTGTTGACCCGCTGCCAGATATGACCAAAGAGTGTCATGCCGAGCTCTTCAGGCCGTTTAGCATTTTTTACCTGCTCATTATAAGGCAGAACCAGAAACTCACCTACTTCATCCTGCCTCGATGCGGGCAGTTTTGCCACCAGACGCTGCTGCATGGACTGGGGATCCATCCCCATTAACAACTCAAATATTTCAAGGTCTTGCAGCCGGTCATCAGTTATCGGCAGCAGCGAACCGAGAATGCAGGCCTTATTGAGGATAAGGGGTTTTCTGCCTTTCCAGTAACTGCCCAGGGCAGTGAGGGTTTTACCTGCGCCAGCCATCTGCTCCTTAAAACTTTCAGCTGAGATCTTCTGCACCGGAAAGAGATGTTCAATCAATGCTGGTCTATCTTTCCAGGCCATGGGTTGTAGAGTCATTAGATGTTTCCTTTTTCCATAAAATCAAATAATAAGGGTGCTTCACCACCTAATAGCTTCTTTTTTTTCATTTTAGGTTTCTTCTTGGGTTGCAGCCTGATATTCGTCCCGTCAGAAAGAGCACAGTAGAGAGCCTTGCGCCAGCCGCACTGGGTTTGGTTTTCCCGCCCTGCCTCAGAAGCTGTCTTGCTATACAACCACCAACGTTCCTCTGGACGCAAAGCCAGCCATTTCTGATTTATGATCAGGCATTCTTCAGGGGAAGCGTGTTCTGCCGCCCAGGCCAGAATACAGAGTTCCCGGCCCAAAAAACGATCCAGCTTAACTGTTCCTGTGGTCCAGGAACCGGTGTTCTGTTTTTTTGCTTTCAGCCGGGCGTTAAAATCACGGCGGGCATCATCACGGATTTGAGTCCAAAGCTCCCGGGCCAAAACCACCCGACACTCCGTGGTTTCACGCCGACTCTCATCACCATCAAAACCATAATCCTCGTAAATATAGATTGCCTCACGAGGGCCAGCTGGAATATCCACATAAAAATGGTGCATGCCAAATTCAGCTGGTGCGCCAAAATTCACGGTTTGCTTCATTATTGCTCTACCTCGCCATTGTTTATCTCAATACCGAGGGACTTGGCAAATTGTTCCAGATCATAGCCCGTGGGGGTATGGACTTTTTTAAAGTTCATAACAACCGGTGCTTCTGGACTAAGAAGGGTTTGCAGGTGGGTAAGCTCTGCCTCAATAAACTCGGCACTAATTCTCATTTCACCCAAAGAAAGATGCACCACCTTGGGAGCTGAACCAACCATCAATGTCACCTGCTCAAACTCAATATCTTTTTCCTGGGCTATTTTGAGACCTTCGTAGGTTCGGGCAGAGTTATCCAGGCGTTTGGGCGATGGACTATAGAGGATGGCAGGTTTGTCGGCAATGATCGGTACCTCAGTGGAGCCCGATTCAGCAAAGGTGAATTTTCTTTTTTCCTCAAGGCCGTCGCACTCAGTAAAGACATAAACAGTGGCCTCTTCTTTCGTCAGTTGAATTGGCCCTATATATTCGTTGCCATTTCGAGCTTCCGAGCCA
>JAJRUT010000135.1 GCA_024277655.1 Deltaproteobacteria bacterium
CTGAATTCTGAATTCTGAATTCTGAATTCAATTGACCGCCGAGACCGCCACATCATGCAATAAGATACGCCGCCGGTGGCTCGCCATCTTCCAAGCCATCAAGGATCTCATCAATAACCTCTTCCGAGTTCACCTCTTTAAACCACCAGTTCTCAGGCTGGATCACCATGATCGGCCCCTTCTCACATTGCTTGAGACAGGTGGTGGCCGAGATCAAACAATCCAGACCCCGATCAAGGACCTCCTCTTCGATATATTGCAGGAAACCATCCGTACTCTTGTGACAGATACCCTTCTTGTCCCCAGCCACCCTAAAACTCTGACAGACTAAAATCTGTCGCTCTGCTATTGCCATTTGAAACTCTCCTTTTATTGATTGATTACAAAGATAAGAGCAATGGCTGTGCCACGACTTACAGATTCGCCAAAACAAACGATACTACAGGAAAATAAGCGAGAAACACCGGATAAACAATTCGCCCGACAACACCTGAAATTGTAGGAAAGGTGACAATAATGAAAGATCGCCTCTTTTTTGTCCCGTAAGCCAAACCAAAGGGGAACGTAGGCTTAATCCGAGCCAAATCACCGGAAAAAGGGTATACTCGGCCTGAATTTACGTTATAAGAACCGAACCTCTCAAACTCCAACACCCACTCCCGTGGTTTTTTTCAAAGCCCTCATAAGACTCGCAAAAATCATGAATAAGATCGACATATCCCAAACTGCTGATAAACAAACCGTGGTTCACGACTAATGCCTACCCCAGCAAAAAACACCCAGGAACTCCATGCCCTGTGGATGGACGGGTCATTGCAACTTGAATGGCGGAAAGCGAGTAAGCGCCTTACCCAAAAGCAACACCACCTGCAACAGACGATCTTTCAATCCTACACAGACCACCGAGAGAACTGGTTTCTATTTCTGGGGTTCAACGACCACAACATCAGCCTTTCGCCCTCTCTGAATTTCTGGCGCCAATTTTCGGCTCTATTTGTGGACCATCTCCGCCTCAGTCCTGATCTTGAAGAATTACGTCAGGATATCCAGGTTAACGTCAGCACAGACGAGCTGAACCACCTCCTCGCCATTGTTCCTGCCATGTTTGGAGCCGAACACGTCACAGCATCACTCTTGACCTCGCTGTGGCAGGATTTACATGATATTTTTGCGCGGATCATCGGGGAATATAGTGGTAGCGTCGCCGAATTTATTCATCAGTTTTCCCCGGACAGCAACCTCCTTGGCCGCATCTATTTCCACCTGGTGGAAAATAAGGATGGCGAAGCTGCCTTTGCCTTTCTCGCCACCTATTCCACCCATATTGGCACTGAGGGCGAATCCCGCCATTTACCGCTGAAATATGCCCTGCAAGAGTATCAGGACGACAACGAAAAGCTCCTTGAACTCCTGGCCACGGTACACCGCGCCGCAAGGAGCAGTGGGTTATTAACCGAACTTCTTGAAGACAATAGTCTCTTCCACCCCCTGGCCTGGGATAGCCAGGAGGCCTACGCCTTTCTCCAGGAGATCCACCTGTATGAAGAGGCGGGTATCCTGTGCCGAATCCCTGACTGGTGGCAAACCAAAAAGACCAGTCTCAGCCTCAAGATCAGCCTTGGCGATAAGGAACCTGCCATGGTTGGACTCAATGCCCTGCTTGATTTCACCCCCAGGCTCTTTATCGGTGAGGACGAAATCACAGCAGACGAGGCCAGGCAACTCTTGGCTCAGGTGGAGGGGCTGGCCTTTATCAAGAACAAATGGGTCACAGTGGACGCAGACAAGCTCAAACAGACCCTTGCGGCCTACGATGAAGCCAAAAAACGTTTTGGCGCAGACGGCCTCACCCTCGCCGATGCCATGCGGATGCAACTCCAACCAGAACAAGCCCTACACTCCACCGATGATATTGAGTGTACGGTGGACCATGGCGCGTGGCTGCAAGCGGTCTTCAGTAAAATGGCAAACCCGGCAGCCGCCGAGAAGGTCCAGCCCACCAAAACATTCCGGGCGACCCTCAGACCCTACCAGCTACAAGGGGTACGCTGGCTCTGGCTCCTGAACAGCCTGGGGTTTGGTAGTTGTCTGGCCGATGATATGGGACTTGGCAAAACCGTCCAGATCCTGGCCTTCTTGAATATTCTTGGGAGAGACAAGCAACAAAAGCGGGCCTCGTTACTGATCCTTCCCGCATCCCTGCTGGCAAACTGGGCCACTGAAATTGCCCTATTCTGGCCAACCATGAAGTTTTTCATGGCCCATCCGGATATGCATAAACCCAAACGACTGAAAGTCCCCACGCCAAAAGAGTTAGATCAGCTTGATCTTGTTATCACCACCTACGCCCTGGCTCAGCGTTACGACTGGCTCCAAGAATATGAGTGGGACTGCCTGATTCTCGATGAGGCCCAGGCCATCAAAAACCCCGCCACCAAGCAGACCCGGGCCATTAAAAAGATTCAGGGCAGGCAGCGCATCATCATGACTGGAACCCCGGTGGAGAATCGCCTCAGTGACCTCTGGTCGTTGTTTGATTTTTGCAATCCCGGTCTCCTGGGCAACAGTTCCGAGTTTAAAACATTCAGCAAGAGCCTGACCAGCCATCCTGATGGCTATGGCAGACTACGCCGCATGATTCAGCCCTTTATCCTCCGCCGCCTGAAAAACGACAAGGCCATCATCAGCGACCTGCCCGAAAAGGTGGAGGTCAAGGCGTGGGCCCATCTTTCAAAGAAACAGCTCGTCTTGTATCAACAGGTCATTGATACCATTACAGCAAGCCTGGCCGAGGCCGATGGTATTCAGCGCAAGGGCATGGTGCTTGCCGCCCTGACAAAATTTAAACAGATCTGCAACCATCCCGACCAGTACATAGGCACCGGTTCGTATCCTGAAAAAGACAGTGGTAAGTTTGGCCGTCTGCGTGAGATCTGTGCCGTTATTTATGAAAAACGGGAGCGGGTTCTGGTGTTCACCCAATTTAAGGAACTTACCGAACCACTTTCTCGGTTTCTAGCCGAGATATTTGGCCGGGATGGCCTTGTTCTGCACGGCAGTGTGCCCGTGGGCAAGCGTAAACAAATCGTTGAAACCTTTCAGGGGGATGACTATATCCCCTTCATGGTCTTGTCCCTGAAAGCCGGGGGTGTTGGTCTGAATTTGACCAACGCCAATCACGTCATTCATTTTGACCGCTGGTGGAATCCGGCGGTGGAAAATCAGGCCACCGACCGCGCCTTTAGAATTGGTCAAAAGAAAAATGTCATGGTCCATAAATTCATCAGCAAGGGCACCATCGAAGAAAAAATTGATGCCATGCTCATGCGCAAGGCAAAACTGGCTGAAGATGTTGTAGCCACAAGTGGCGAATCGTGGCTTACTGAAATGAATAATGATGAGCTTGCAGAACTTTTTACCCTGGAGAGTTAATCCATGAGTTACGAACGCTGGCCTAAATACGTCTCGGTGGCAGAAAAAAAAGCCCGGGCCGAAAAGAAGATTAAACAGTTACGCAAAAAGAATCCCGATCTGAAACCTGTGATCCTTGCAGGTAAACCACTCTCCACAACATGGTGGGGCAAGGCCTGGAACAAAAATCTTGAACGCTACGCCGATTATGCTAATCGCATTGGTCGGGGCAAGAGCTATGTTCGCCATATGGCCGTGCTTGATCTGCACATTAGCAAGGGCCATATCAAGGCTCTGGTGCATGGCTCAACAAGCCAGCCGTATAAGGTGGAAATCAGTATCGCTCCCCTTAAAAAGGGGCTTCTTAACAACATAAAAAAAGAATCGGCCAAACAACTCTCCTCCCTCCAAGATCTCCTTGCCGGTAAATTCCCCAAAGGGTTGCAGGATATTTTCATGGTGGAGAACAAGGGGCTTTTCCCAAACCCTAAAGAGATCAAACTTAGCTGTGATTGTCCGGACTGGGCTGTTATGTGTAAACATGTTGCCGCCACCCTATATGGGGTAGGCGCAAGGCTTGACGAAGACCCCGCCCTCTTTTTCACCCTGCGGGGAGTAGGCGTTGAAGATCTGGTGCAACAGGCCGTCCAGGCTAAAACAAAACGTATCCTCGCAGCGACCACAACAGCAGCAAAGAGCAATGTCATCGCCGATGATGATCTGGGTAACTTATTCGGCATTACTATGGATAGTAATATCAGTTTTTCGTCCAAGAAAAAAGGACGGAAACAGCAGGTTAAAAAGAAGCCAAAACCCGCAAAAAAAATAACCAGGGCACCATCCGTGCCTAGCCCGGATTCAGACCTGATCCTTGCCATAATAAAAGAATATGCCACCAATATCAGTGTCAAAGATCTCGCCGAGATATCAGGACTATCCACGGCAAAGATCTACCCAATCCTTCGCCACCTCAAACAAGAAAAACGTGTCCTGAACCCTTGCCGTGGCCAATATTGTTTGAGTGGAAGATAAAAAGTGGCAAACGTCCACCTTCTTTATATTCCTGCCCCCCCACATACTCTTGCTCTAAACACTCAAGATAAAATGGTAAACCAAATGTAATTGTTCAGCAAACTAACCGAGGCGACTCGGCTTTTATTATAAAAGTAACAAAACGAGTAATTGTTCAAGCAAAGAATCAACATATCTTTTAGCCACAGAAAAACACGGACAAAATATGGAGTGTTTTTTACATGGATGAACAGGATATACAGGATTATGTTTTTTTCATCCTGTCAATAGCGTAACAGTGCAACGGTGTCTGACGATCCTGTTCATCCATGTAAGCTATTTTTTGTTTTTGGAGACTGACTTGTTACTTAGAAGCGTATTAGGTGTTTAGGCTGAAGGCTATTCGGGTCGCCGTCTCACCGCATTAATAGGAGTAAAGCACGTCAACCCTAACAGTCTAAACCCACACAGCCTTTACACCTAAACTAATTCAAGATGAGGTCTATTCGTTTTTTATACCTTGGTGAATAATTACAACCAAATCACGTTATTTCAGCAATAAACGCTGAACAGAAAATATAGCCCAGAGAGAACAAAAATATGAATGAAGAACGCTTTATTGAACTTGAAACCCGCATCGCCTTTCAGGAAGAGACTATCAAGACCTTGAGTGATGTGATGTATGAACAGCAACAGAAAATAGATGAACTGGAGACGCTGTACACCTCCCTTGCCAAGGAGTCAAAAAAGCAGGGAGGAGGCGATGCTGGGGGGAATATGATCCATGAGAAACCGCCCCATTATTAAGGAGGACATTGTTTTATCCCAGACTTGTACTACTTTAGTTACATAGATGGACAGGATAGACAGGATTATATTGTATCCATGCAAACCAAGCTCACGTCTTGCACTTCTTTTTCTTCCCACCACCGAACAGAACATCCACCAGACCCTCGATCTGATCCTCAACTAAAATGACCTTGATGCCCGCTGTGGCAAGTTGCTCGCGCGGGGCTTTGCCGGCATGGGAGGCAAGCATAACAAAACAGTCGGACAGGAGGTTTGCCAGATCCTGCCAGCGGTTTTCACCACCATCTCTTAAGACATCACGGGTCTCAATAAGACAGGGCAGGCCGTCCTCCCGTGCTCCATAAATAAGCAGTTTTTCGGCTTGACCGAGATGGATATTGACATCCATGCCATCACTACTTGCCACAGCCACGTAGGGGTGCTCTGTGCTTGGCTTTGGCATATCTTCGGAACTACAAGCATCTGGTGTCCCAGGAGGCGGCATGGGCGCTTCCGCAGTTATAACCTTGGCGTTCAGGTAGGGCTTTAGCTCAGAGGCTACCTGCTCCCCACCAATAAGCTCCATATTCTTCACGCCGAAACTTGCCATCTTTTCGGCTATTTCAACAATCTCACCATCATTCACCCCGGCAATCACCTCTGTACGCACCACCACCTCAAGACCGGATTCGACCATATTTTTTATAGTCTCTTCCTGCTCGGCAATAAGGAGTTCTGCCCCCTGGGCCAGAGGAATATTTTTTTTGCCCGGCCGCAACCACTGATACATCCCCATGGCTGTTGCATGATTTATGGTGTCCACTAGAACCGTTATTTTTCTTACGTCATACTGTAATAATTTAACTCCACACTCAACACCTGAGAACCCGAGACAGGTGAGGGACACCGGGGCTGATTCTTCCGCCAGGAGGTCAAGGCAGGCCTTGGTGGCATCCCAAGAAGTCAAGACATCCCCCGGCCCGCAAAGATCAATACTGCCAATCTCCCTGCCGCCCTGCCTGAGTGCCGCAAGCCAGTTTACCGCCTCAACAGGTAACATCGCCGAGGGTAAGGTATTCTCATCACCAACTTTACGGTGATTGGCATTAGGGGCAATGGGCAAGGTGAGGTCTAATTTATGTCGATGGGGTGGATTTGGGGTCATAACCATACCTCTTCTTTTATGGAATTTAATGATTGGGGGGTCTACCCTGAAAAAATCAGCGAAGGGAGTGTAAGCTTGCTTGAATTGCTGTGACTAGAAATTGACCGGCCAACGTTCAATTTGGAAGCTGGCCGGTCAAAAAAAGGCCAAGGGATGCAAAGACGACTCTGCACCCCTTATACCTTTCATACTTCGACCTATAAAACCAACTCAAACTTCGCATCATCGGCATCACGATCCATCCGGTCCATAAGGGCTGAAAGAATCTTTTCAAGCATCCGTAAACCACCTTTATAACCAACCGTTGGAAAATACTGATGACCCTGACGGTCAAGAATCGGGAATCCCCAGCGGAGAAAAGGAGTATCTTCATCGCGGGCTATATACTTGCCGTAGGTATTACAGATCAGCAGATCAACCGGCTCATTTTTCATCCACTGGTGAAGGGTGAAAAGATCCCCCTTGGCCTTGATATTGACCTCGCAACCGATACCTTCGGTGAGTTCTTCCATGCGCTTTATAAACTTCTTACCCGCAGGGGAACCCGTAACAATATGCACGGGGCACATATCAATGGACACCAAAAACTCAACCATGGAAATAAGCTGATCCGGATCACCGGCAATGGCCACCTTCTTCTTGTAAAAATACTGGTGCATATCGGTGATCATATCCACCAACTGCCCGCGCTCAAAGACCAACTCATCTGACACCGAGACTCCGGCAACGGTACGCATGGTATCAACAAAGCGATCTGTGGCCTTAAGACCAAAGGGCATATCAAGCACCTTGCACGGCACCTTGCATTTCTTGTCAAGGGTTCGGGCCGCATCGGCTGAACACCATTCACCAAGGGCCAGAGTGCCGATGGAATCACCGGTCGACTTCAGCTCTTCGATGGTGGTTCCACCATCCGGAAACATCTTGTATTCACCGGTCATGGGGCCATTTAAAACTCCAGACGTATCGGGAAACATGATGGTATCAACCCCGGTGAGGGCGGCCATGCGTTTGATCTCTTCCATATCAGATGGCTCGACCCAGCCGGGAATGATGTTTACCTTCCCATTCTTGACATCCGTGCTTTCGGATAGATCAATCATGGATTTAACCATATTTGAGAAACCCGTAACATGGGAACCGGAGTAACTTGGGGTAGAGGCACCAAGGACATACTTGCCCTCAGGAATTTTGCCTTCACTTTGAGCTTTTTTACGAATCTGGGGCAGGTCGTCACCAATGGTTTCAGACAGACAGGTGGTATGAACAGCAATTACATCCGGCTCATACACAGTGAAAATATTATTGATGGCCTGCATCAAGTTGGCCTGACCACCAAACACCGACGCCCCTTCTGTAAAGGACGAGGTGGAGGCCGAAACAGGCTCCTTGTAATGCCGGGTAAGCGTCGAGCGATGATAGGCACAGCAACCCTGGGAACCATGGCTATGGGGCAAACAACCATGGATTCCAAGGGCGGCGTACATGGCACCGATGGGCTGGCAGGTCTTGGCAGGGTTGATCATCAACGCCTTGCGATCCACCACTTCTTTAGGGGTATGACGGAGTAACATATTGGGGTACCTCTCTCTTTTCATGGGGGCTGGTTGAAAAACTCACTTAGCCAGCTAATAATTTATAAAGTCATTGGCCTGCGCTCGACGAACTGCGGCTCTATGAACGGGGATCTCCCCCGGCTATTTCATATACCGCAGACCATCAGCCGAAAACCGTTGACCTGTAGTCTTCCTACTCCCAAACATAGGCCGCGGTAAGTTCCGGGCTTTCCTGCCATGGGGCCTTTAAATAGGACCAGACCTTGGAGTTTGTTAAGCGGTCAATCTCTGCGTAGAAATTCATAGCGCCCTTAAAACCGGCGTACGGGCCACCAGAGTCATAGGAGTGCAGTTGTTTCATGGGCACGCCAAGCTTCATAATGGAGAATTTTTCCTTGATCCCGGCACAGAAGATATCCGGTTTCATTAATTCCACCAGCTTCTCCGCCTCATACTGATTGAGATCATCAATAATCAGGGTGTCCTTGGCCATATCCGGGATGAGACCATCGTACTTCTTGAAGTCCAAGCCATCCGCCTCCAGGGCGGCAATCTCTTTAGCAGTTTTGCGCGGGGCAAAACGCGTCTCGTCCGGCTCCACCACAAGCTCTTCAATATTACGACTATCCGCATCAAGCTTGAGATCAGGGATCACCTGGCGACCTTCGTAGTCATCCCGGTGGGCAAATTCATAGCCTGCAGAAATAACCTTCATACCCATCTCGGTGAAGAGTCCCTGATAATGATGGGCCCGAGAAGCTCCAACAAAGAGCATGGCAGTTTTGCCATCCGTACGGGTTTTCACATCAGCAGCCACGGCCTCAACCGCAGGCATCTCCTCAGCAATAACCTCTTCAACCTTTTTGATAAGATCCTTGTCATCAAAATACTGGGCAATCTTACGCAACGACTTTGCGGTGGCCTCGGCGCCAATGAAATTCACCTTTATCCAGGGAATGCCATATTTGGTCTCAAGCATATCTGCCACATAATTGATGGAACGATGACACATAACAGCATTGAGATCAGCAGTATGAGCAGAGGCAAACTGATCATAGGTTGAGTTGCCTGAAAACGTCGAGATACAGGTAATACCGCATTTATCAAAAATTCGATCAATCTCAAAACCATCACCACCAATATTGTACTCACCAAGGAGGTTAATCTTGAACTTGCCAGGTTTAACCTCGTCATTTTCACCAACGATATGTCTAAATACCTGATTATTGGCGATATGATGGCCGGCTGACTGACTAACACCCTTGTATCCTTCACAGGAGAAGGCATAGACATTGCAATCACCGAATTTTTCCTTCATCAATCTGGTGACGGTATGAATATCATCGCCAATCAACCCCACCGGACAGGTGGCAAAGATAGCAATGGATTTCGGGTGAAAGAGATCATACGCCTCTTGAATCGCAGCTTCGAGCTTCTTCTCACCACCAAAAATAATATCCTGTTCCTGCATATCGGTAGAAAAGGCGTAGGGCATAAAGTTCTCGCCATCCGGGCCCTCTGGCCCTGGATCGGTCTGGTTACGCCGGGTCAGCCAGGCATAAAAGCTACAACCAATCGGCCCATGCACCAAGTTTACGATATCACGGGTCGGCCCCATGATAACACCCTTGCACCCTGCATAGGTACAACCACGCATAGTGATGATACCGGGAATGGTCCGCACGTTGGCGGTGATCTCCGGCGTCTCGTTTTCAAGTGCCTCATTAATCATTATTTGCTTGGCACGTTTCCGGGCAACCTTGGGTGGATACTTGGCAATAAGCTTTGCCTTGATATCCACCGGATCCCACTGCACCAGTTTTTCTTCTACTGTCATATCATACTCCGTATTTTAATAAGGGTAAGGGCCTATCCTCAAACCTTTAAGCCTTAAATCCCTAAATAGCCTTCTCACCCATCTCACCAGTCCGTACCCGCACAGCATCGGGTATGGGCAGAACAAAGATCTTGCCGTCACCTGGCTTGCCAGTCTGGTTGGTTTTAATGATGGTCTCAACCACGGTGGCAACATTATCATCTTCCGTCACCACGGTGAGTAAGCGTTTAGGGTAAAGTTTGCCTTTTTCACCAAGCAGGGCGGCAGCCTCTTCATAGCCCTGTTCGGCTCCGGCCAGCACCTCTGGATTGACAAAACCTTTCCCGCGGCCTTGGGCCTCATGGGCAAAGAAGGAGGCTATACCCACATCACCCAATGCCTCCTTGGTTTGGTTCATCTTATTCATTCGCACAACAGCGATCACTTCTTTCATGCGGAACCTCCCTCGGAGGCTGCGGCTGTGTCAAGCACACCGGAACTTATGGTATACGACTCATCAACTTCACTGACAAAGATCTTACCATCACCAAAGGCACCTTTTTTGTCAGTCCGCGCCGTTTTCATAATGGTCTCAATAACAAAATCCTTATCAGCGGCATTAACCACCGACATCAGCATGGTTTTTGGAATTTCATCATAGGTTACTTCGCCAATCTTAATACCACGTTGTTTACCGCGACCAGCAACCGAATATTTGGTTACCGCCGGGAAACCGGCATCCATAAGGGCAGCAAGTACCGCATCCGACTTTTCTGGTCGCACAATTGCTCTAATCATTATCATTGTATTTTCTCCAATCTTTTTCGCTTATTACAGGGACAAGACAGCAACTACGTAAAACAATGCCTCATCCCTTATTTTATCTGCCTTAGACAGATTCCAGACGACCTCTCACTACACAGCTTCCATCAGACCAAATTCCATCAGCAACGACTCAAGCTCTTCAATTTCCATGGGCTGGGGGATGACAAATTTTTCATTCTCATCAATAGCCCTGGCAAGGGCCCGATACTCATCGGCCTGCTCAGCTTCAGAGTTCCAGTCGATCACTGTTTTCCTATTAATTTCAGCACGTTGTACATCATTATGCCGGGGCACAAAATGGATCATATGAGTACCGAGCTTCTCGGCAAACTTCTCGATCATCTCTTTTTCATTATCCACCATCCGTGAGTTGCAGATCAACCCACCCAAACGCACCGAACCGTTCTGGGCAAACTTATTAATTCCCTTGCTGATGTTATTGGCGGCATACATGGCCATCATCTCACCGGAGACAACAATATAGATTTCCTGGGCCTTACCATCACGAATCGGCATGGCGAAACCACCACAAACAACATCTCCAAGCACATCGTAGAAGGCATAATCAAGCCCCTCACTCTCCTCATAAGCACCGAGGGATTCAAGCATATTAATCGAGGTGATAATACCACGACCGGCACAACCAACACCTGGCTCAGGACCACCGGACTCAACACAAAGCACACCGCCATACCCTTCCTTACGGATGTCATCAAGCTCCACGTCTTCACCCTCTTCACGCAGGGTATCAAGTACAGATTTCTGAGCCAAACCACCCAGCATAAGCCTTGTTGAATCTGCCTTGGGATCACAACCAACAATCATCACCTTACGGCCCATTTCTGCCAGACCCGCTACGGTGTTTTGAGTTGTTGTAGATTTACCAATTCCACCCTTGCCATAAATTGCAACCTTGCGCATTACCTTAGCCATTGTATCCTCCTTAGGATCACTGCGGTTACTCACCTCTCTCAAGTGGCAACCTATTATTTATCTGCTCCAAAAAACATCGGAGCAACTTTGTTTGCATGTACGAGAGGGGTCTTCAAGAGGTATGCCAAAGAAATACTTCTTCTAGATTTATCCATAAAAACAAGATGTTAAACCTTAAAACGCCTTTTGATCAGTTTTCTTTACAAAACTCATTTTGTGGCAAAGAAGACAAAAAAGTTGAAAGGTTACATTTTGGTGGCGAAAGAAAACGGGGCGGCTGGAACTTTTTCCGTTACGGCATATCCATTATTATATTAATAATATCATCTCAATAGAATTCCGACCCAGATCAGCAAAGGAGTAAACCCCATGACCCCTCGCACTTTTATAGCCATTATCATTGCCCTTTTACTGGGGGGATGTACTGGCGGTTCCAGACAGTGGAATAGTGAAATGCCTTACCAGCCGACCTCAGAACCAAAGGTCGGGGACATCCTCCACGTTGCCACCGGACATTTTCTCTCCGAGACGCAAATGCTTGCCAATGCCAATATGAACCGGATTATCTATGTGGGAGAACTTCACGACAACCCGGCCTCCCATAGGCTTGAACTGCTAGTACTCAAATCCATGTTCGAAAAAAATCCAACCAGGGTGGCTCTCGGCATGGAAATGTTTACCACCGGCCAGCAGGATATTTTAGACAACTGGGTTGCCGGCAAACTTTCCGAAAAGGAATTTTTAAAACAGAGCAAGTGGTTCAGCGAAGGCTGGCGTTTCAATTTTGGCTATTATCGGGACATTCTTGAATTTTGTCGCACCAATGGCATCCCTGTGATTGGCCTTAATGTTGATAAAGAACTCGGCAGACAGGTCAGCATGACTCCTCTTGCCGACATGACGCCTGAAATGCGCGCCTCCCTGCCGCAAATGGATATGAACGACCCCTACCAACGCGCTATGATTGAGGCCATGCTTGCCGATCACGCCGGAGGGAGCAAGATGGCGGACAGTTTTCACCGCCGCCAGACGTTATGGGATGAGACCATGGCCCAGTCTGTATCTGATTATATGCAGAGCAATCCTGATATGAATATGCTGGTCATTGCCGGCAATTGGCATATTGAGTATGGCTTTGGTATTCCACGCAGGGTCTTTGGTCGCCTGCCCCTGGCCTATACCATTATTGGTAGTAAAACCATCAAGATCGCCGAAGGTAAAGATCCACAGCTAATGAATATCAAAATGCCCATGTTCCCCATGCCTGAGGCCGACTATATCGTCTATCAGGAGTATGAACTTCTGCCTAAAAAAGAGGTGCGCCTCGGCGTTCTTCTTGAGGACAAGGACGAGGAATCCGGGGTGCTGGTCTTCGGGGTAATGCCAGGCTCCGTGGCGGATAATGCCGGAATAGCCAAGGGAGAGCGGATCCTCTCTATAGATGGAGAGGTTGTTGCAGAAAATTTCGACCTCATCTATGTGATTAAAAACAAGTCCGTAGGCGATAGTGCCACCCTTATTGTTACAGGTGATGATGGCAAGCGTAGTGTTGAGCTTACCTTTGTCGCCGACACGGACAAACATCACGGCAGATAAGCCTTGGCCCCGCTAAAAAGCTGGTCGCGTTAAATAAACGCCCAAAGGGAAACATACCTACAATTTTGTCACCAGCCCAGTGAGGACAATTGCTAATTTTACATATTTGTAATAATCGTCATATCCACGACGCCGAAACACACCTCCCAACCACTTGTTTTAACGAGCAAAACTCATTTACGCACCCCGTGGCACTCTCCTTGCTAGTTCCCTAAACAATCTGTACTTTTTACCCCGGAATTATATTTCTGGTACAGAACAATTTCAATCTTCACTCGCAAGGGATGATATGCTTCAAGCCGAATACCCCCACAACAGTTCCGTTGAAACCTTAAAGATACAGGCTCTCACGGAAATCTGCACCCTCATCAGCAAGGTGGTGCATCTCGACACCACCCTGACCCATATTTTGCAGGTACTGCATGACGTTTTAAGTATGGAGCGGGCCACTCTGGTGCTTATTGACCAAAACCACCAGCATCTTGCCATTAAATCATCATACGGACTAACGGTCAAAGAGGAGCAACGGGGGATTTACGGTCTGTCAGAGGGGATCTGCGGACGCATCTTCCAAACCGGCGCACCCTGTGTGGTTCCAGACATCACCACCGAACCCCTCTTTCTCAATCGTACGGGGGCACGCTCTGCCAGTAAGGACGGAGTCTCCTTTGTTGGAGTACCAGTACTGGTGGACGGAGAACCGGTGGGCGTCCTTACGGTGGACCGCCTCTTTGGCCCGGCAGTTTCCTTTGAGGAAGATATAAACTTTCTTGATATTGTTGCCACCCTGATTGGTCAGTTTTTGATGTTGCACCATGCCATAATCGAAAAAGAAGAAAAACTTGTGGAGGAAAACAAATCCCTCAAGGCCGAGTTGCACAGTCGCTTTAACCGCCACTACATCATCGGCAACTCCAAGGCCATGCAGGAGGTCTTTTGGACCATTGAAAAGGTGGCGCCAAGCCGGGCAACGGCGTTACTTCTGGGCGAATCAGGGACAGGCAAGGAGCTTGTGGCCCGGGCCATCCATGAGGCGTCTCCCCGCAGTGATGCACCATTTATCAAGGTAAACTGCGCGGCTCTGCCTGACAATTTACTTGAAAGCGAACTTTTTGGTCACGACAAGGGTGCCTTTACCGGTGCCACCTCAGCAAAACCTGGTCGCTTTGAACTGGCTGATGGGGGAACCATATTTCTTGATGAAATCGGCGAAATGCCCCTCCTCCTCCAGGCCAAGCTTCTGCGGGTTTTACAGGAACACCAGTTTGAACGGATTGGCGGAACCCGAACCCTCACGGTGGACGTGCGGGTCATTGCCGCCACTAACATCAACCTCCAGGAAACGGTGGATCACGGCCTGTTTCGGGCCGATCTTTTTTATCGACTTAACGTCGTACCCCTGATCCTGCCTGCCCTGCGGGACAGAAAGAGTGATATCCCTCTACTCCTCGAGCATTTTGTCAAATCCTCCAATGAGCGTAACGGCAAGAACATCATGCTTGACCAGACAACAGTGGAGTACCTCTCTGAATACAGCTGGCCCGGAAACGTCCGGGAGCTCCAAAACCTGGTCGAAAGAATTGTTATCCTTGCCGACAAAAATACCATTCAACCAGCTGATATTACAGACCATTTGCATGCATTACCCCACAGGGCAACCAGCGTGGCTACGCCAACACAAACCTTGGCGGAATCACACATCATGCCCCCAAATCCGCCCCAGCCCACATCGCTAAAAGATCTGGAACGGCAGGAGATTATCGCTTCACTAAGACGCCATGGCTGGGTACAGGCACGGGCCGCCAGAGAGCTTGGTCTCACCCAGCGCCAGATTGGTTACCGGATCAAGAAGCTTAAGCTGGAGAAGCCGGAGTTTGTTGGCGGTTGACCCTGAAGCCTACTTGTTCTTAACCCCTTATTGAACATGCCCCCTCCTGAATTTACATTTACACTCGTTATGTTTTGCTGTACATATCGGAGATGGGACATAAAAAGACACGAACAAAAGAACCTGAACCGGGATTTCATGGTCGGGTATGGCTTGAGGGTGAGGAAGGAACTTTTATCGGCTTTGGCCGGGCCATACTCCTTGAAAAAATACGGGACCTAGGCTCCATTGCCAAGGCCACTAAGGAGATGAGAATGTCCTACAAACATGGCTGGAGCCTTGTTAAATCCATGGAACGCCAGGCAGGATCGCCAGTTGTTGTCACCAGTCGTGGGGGCAAAAATGGCGGAGGAGCGACTATCACCTCAACCGGAGAACAGCTCCTTACCTGGTTTTGGCGTGTGCAAGAAAAACTTGAGACATTACTCGCCGAAGAAACAGCCCTGTGGCTTAAGGAGAAAAAAGAAAATGCCCCCTCATAAACGACTTACATCCTGGCTCTGTCTCGCCCTTCTCATCATCAGCGCACCCGCGTGGGCCGAGAACAATCTTGCCATTGCCACGGCCGTGAACTTTATCAATCCCATGACAGAACTGACCGGCACCTTTACCAGTCAGCATAATATCAAAACAGATGTAAGCTATGGCTCCTCCGGCAAACTCTTTGCCCAAATGGAACATGGCGCCCCCTACGATATATTCCTCTCAGCCGACCGTAAACGCCCGCAAATCCTTCATGAACAAGGGATTTGTGGCCAGCCATTCAGCTACGCCCAAGGCTCCATTGTCCTCTGGTCGGGTAAACAGATAACCTTCTCCTCATGGCAAAAGGCGTTGCAAAACAGCACAGGGAAAATAGCTATCGCCAGCCCCGAGTCCGCCCCCTACGGCGAAGAGGCTTACGGGGCACTTATTGCGCAAAACCTTGTACAAAGGGTAAAACCACAACTCATCTATGGTCAATCGGTGGGTCAAACCTTTCTGTTTGCGGCAAAAGGCGGCGCATCCTTCAGCTTTATTGCCCTATCCCAGGCCATTTCTACCGATGGCAAAAAAGGGTTTTACCTCCCCGTACCAGAGGCAAAACCAGTGGAGCAATGGGGTTGCATTGCCATCAAAGCCAAATCCCGAGACTCAGCTCAGGAATTCAAAACATTTTTACTGTCTGCAGAGGGTCGTCATATTTCCATGAAATACGGGTACAGGTGAGATGGACTACGCGCCCCTTATCCTCTCCCTTAAACTGGCGTCCATCACTACGGTGGGACTGCTTTTAATCGGCGCACCACTGGCCTATCTCCTTGTCTTCTTCCCCATGCGGGGCAAGATATTTATTGATTCCATCCTGGGACTGCCACTGGTATTGCCCCCCACGGTGTTTGGCTTTTTTCTGCTGATACTGATGGGTTCCGAGGGTGTGGTGGGACGTTTGCACGAAGCAGCCCTTGGTCGTCCATTGATCTTCACCTTTGGCGGTATTGTTGTGGCTGCCATGCTCCACGGCATCCCCTATGTTATTCAACCCCTGAAATCTACCTATGCCAAACTCGACCCGCGTCTCCTTGAGTCGGCTGCGGTGCTTGGTTGCTCAAAGACAGCCAGTTTTTTTCGGGTGATTCTGCCCAACTCATTACCCGGCATTGCTGGTGCAGCCATCCTGACCTTTGCCCACACCATGGGAGAGTTTGGAGTTATTCTGATGATTGGTGGCTCCATCCCCGGTGAAACCAAAGTGGCCTCCATTGCCATCTATGAATTTGTCGAGGCCATGCGTTACCAGGAGGCGTGGCAGCTTTCCCTTGCCCTGCTGGCAATAAGCTATCTGATCCTCCTCACCTTCCATCTTTTAAACCGGAAACAGTATGGCCGTTGAAATGCAGGTCAGCAAACAGCTCGCTCATTTTAAACTAGAACTTGAGCTTGGGTGTGCCAACGGTGAAATCCTTGCCCTGGTCGGCCCATCCGGCAGTGGCAAAACCACCGTGATTCGTCTTCTTGCCGGACTTGAGAAACCGGATGAGGGATTCATTCGCCTTAACAATCGCCTCCTCTGTGAACTTGATCCAAAGTCAAAGAAAAACCTATGGACTCCCACCCAAAAGAGGAATCTGGGCTACGTCTTTCAGGAGGCTTCCCTCTTCCCCCATCTTACGGTGCGGGACAATATCCGCTTTGGCTGTAAAAAAATGGCCCCGGTTAACACCTTGCTTGAGCTGCTTGAGATAGAACACCTGGCCGACAAAAAACCACAAGAAATTTCCGGCGGCGAACGACAACGGGTAGCCCTGGCTCAAGCCTTGGCCACCAAGCCCGACCTGCTACTTCTTGATGAACCATTCTCAGCCCTGGATATACAGACCAGATCATCGCTCCGCGAAAAACTGGCGGTACTCAAACAAGAATTTCAGATCCCCATCATCCTCGTCACCCATGATCTTGAAGAGGCCACCATCCTCGGCGATCAGATCATAAGCATTGAACAAGGACGCACCGATACAGACTGGCTTGCCCGTCTCGAGCATCTCCAAAAAAAAACCACCACCATTGCCGGAACAGCTTGAAAGTCAAATAGCTTGACACTCAAACTACTATCAGGTCTATTCAACTCTTAAATTTACAGGAGATGGAACTATGGCGTTTGATTCTTTGTTCATAATGGCAATACAGTCCAGCCTGATGCTGGGATTAATTCACGGCATAAACCCCTGTGGCCACTCATGGCTGGTTCTTGCCCCTTTTACAGTCGGCAAGAAGTCGGGCAGACAGGTGACCCTGCTCACCATAGCCTTTCTCAGTGGTACTGCATTGGCGTGCCTGGCCCTAGGTGCCTCTCTGGGTGCCATCTCGTCATTCATTCCTCCCCACTACCAATTCTACGTTGAAGTGGCCACCGCTATCACCCTCATCGGCCTTGGGATTGTTTTAATCGTTAGACCAAATCTCCTCCATCATCATGACCATGAGCATGGCCATCACCACCACGACCATCATTGTGGCTACCAGGAAAAACCAAACCAGGCTAAAAAACAGAAAACTACCCTGGTGGCCCTGTTTGGCATTGGTTTCGTCAATATGATTATTCCCTGCCCCACAGTGGCCATTATGTATGGCTACGCCCTGGAATCAGGCAGTACCATGAAGGCCACCCTGGTCTTTGGAGCATACGCCGTCACCACCGGCACCACTGTGAGTCTCGTGATCTATGCCATTTACCGCATTACGAGCTTACTGAAAACCTTGAGCCAGGACTGGATCGAAGCAACCATGATGCGCACAGCCGGCCTGGTCACCATCCTGTTCAGCACCATTTCCCTCTACCGGTTATAGAAAACGCCATGCATGATATCACCAACCTCATAATTGAATTTTACGATAAAATTTCATCCTGGGAACACTCTGTGGTGCGGGACAGCGGTCTCACCCCAACCCAGATGCATGCCGTGGAGATAATTGGTCATGCCGGTCAATTACGGATGAAGGAGCTGGCGGAGCAAATGGGACTCACCACCGGCACCATCACCCTGATGGTTGACCGGTTGGAGAAATTTGGAGCAGCAGAGCGCCGGGCCCACGCCCAGGATCGGCGCTCCATCCTAGTGGCCCTGACCACAAAAGGACAAAAACTCTTTGCCGAACATCATGAATTACACGAAAAACTCACCTCAGACCTCTGTGCCGATCTCTCTATGGACGAACAGAAACAGCTAACGCTACTCTTAACCAAGATAAATAGACAAATTTGACACTCCACCCTGAGGCTCATCCATCTAACATCTTTTAGGGTCGGGAGGGGGGTCAGTCTCTTTGGGGTTTGTCATTTATAAAGATGTGACCCTGAGCCCCCTGTGAGCCCCACGACCAACTTCGAACTTCATCCAGAATATTAGTCTTGTTTTGCTTGTCCATAGACATGTTTTTATGTTAGGTTTTGTTTTCTCTGGCAAGATATTAGTGTAAGGAAAATATGCTTAAAAAGATACCGAATATCAACTTATCAAGGAATTGCTACCTAGTAATCAATGGTTGCACGGCTGGCTCAGAAATGGCATTTTTGATATAATCTTGTTAGCATTTTAAAGCCGTTAGTGATTTGTTTTGGGTTTTCGTTCTGCATGCTATTGTTTCGGGTAAACATTGTTTTAC
>JAJRUT010000136.1 GCA_024277655.1 Deltaproteobacteria bacterium
AAAAGGCATTCTCTGGCTTATCCACATTTAAGCGAACATTGCTTATTTTTTTAAGCGCCCGACTAATCCTCTTGATCTTCTTTTTCAGAGCCGGAACTCCGGCAAAAGGCGCATATTGAAACGGAGTGACCCCTTTGGGCACAAAGGAGTTAAGGCTGACAATGATGGTACTCAAACGCCCCCTTGCCTTGCCAATCACATCTATGGTCTCTTTTATCTCAGTCACCAGACCGACCAGCTCATCAAGATCCTCATCTGTCTCACTGGGTAAACCAATCATAAAGTATAACTTCAAATTCACCACGCCTGCCTCAACAAGGACACGCGCTGCGGCAAGGAGATGGGCGGTCGTCAACCCCTTATTTATGACCCGCCGCAACCTCTCCGAACCACCATCAGGAGCAATGGCCGCCGTTTTCAACCTGCTTTGCTTGAGAAGTGCCACAAGCTCTGGCGTAATAGCATCAGCCCGAAGTGAAGAAAACGACAAAACACACGACTGGCTAAGCAAATAATCCGACACCTTAGAAAGGGCAGCAGGATCTGTCATTTCCATACCAAGCAGGCCAACCTTCTGACATGACACAGGTCGCTTTTTGATACCGTTTATAATGGCCGCCGCATCCCACCTGCGTGGTGGCCGATAGACGAAACCTGCGGCACAAAAGCGACACCCCCTACTGCAACCACGACCAAGTTCGGCAATAAACATGCCGGAGAACTCAGTCTCAGAGGTCAGAATCTCACTATGACCACTCACTTCCATGTGGTGACACACCCGTTTTTTCACCTTGGGGGGAATACCGGTTCGCACCTTAAAGCCGGCAAATCTGCCACCCTGCCATTTATACCTGTAAAAGGAGGGAACATAATGCCCATCAAGAGCCGCTATGGAATTCAAAAAGACGGTGCGATCAAACGAATCCAAGCTAAGAAGAGCCTGTAAAAAATCCGCCAGTAGCACTTCGGCATCACCGACAAGAAATAGGTCGAAAAAATCTGCCAGGGGTTCCGGGTTAATAAAGGTTGCCACCCCACCCCCAACAACCAGTGGCTCTCCTCCAGCAAAGACAGCCTTACGTTTTGCCGCAAACAGCTCAATCCCAGCCAGGAGAAAAAGTTTTACAAAATTCTCATAATCCTGCTCAAAACTAAGGGCACAAAGCACCACCGGGAACTCACTGAGCAACCGGCCCGACTCAACTGATTTTGGCACCCCGTCATCCTCGGGTAAAAACACCCGTTCACAGACGATCTCCGGGAATTCATTGGCAAGCCGGTAAACAATCTGCATTCCCAGATTAGACATGGCAAGCCGATACACGTTCGGAAAGACAATGGCCACCGGCAACAGTCCTGTCCATTTCTTGATAATGGTTCCACGCTCTTTATCTAATAACGATACAGGGGGTTGTTTCATGGATTTACCGGAACATTAAAAAATCTGATTATTAGCCAAGAAAGGGGCATAAAATCCGGACTCAATCTATTGCAGGTCAGTCGTGTCCGGTTAAGAAATTGCGTAGCCAGAAAGCCGGAGACAAGCGTTGTTTATCTTCGCTAGTGGCATAAAAAGATCTTGATTTCGGAGCCTCACAGGTTCGCTTAGCTCTAAGTTCACCACGTCAAAAAAACAAAAGAGCCTGCAAGGTTCCACTCACAGGCTCTCTAAGAGGCGCCAAGTAAACAAAAAACAGAGGGAAGTTTTCACCTACCGACAGATTACAATGTATTCACCGCATCATGCAGTGATAAGAAAACTTAATTGGCATTTCTGCGAATAAAAGCTGGCGTATCCAGGGTCGCCTCATCCAGGGGATCAACATTTAAGCCAAAGGCATTGGGGCGAACCACCGTACCTTTAGGAACCTGAACTGATGCGCTCATTTCAGTAACGTCGGACTCAACCAGCACACCATTACCATTCACCGCAATGGGAATCACCTCAACCAATGGCTCCAAGGCAATTTCATCCTGAATACCGGTGGCAACGACTGTTACCCGTAACTCATCACCGGCATCCTCATCAAAGATAACTCCCATGATGATGATGGCATCCTCATGAACCTCATGCTGAATACGACTGGTAACCTCAGTTACCTCATACATGGCCAAGGTATCTTTGCGTGAAGACATATTAACCAATACCGCCCGGGCACCGCTGATTGACACATCTTCAAGAAGTGGACTTTCAATGGCCTGTTTCACCGCTTCCTTGGCACGATTTTCACCAACAGAGGAACCAGAACCCATAAGGGCCGTACCCATCTCATTCATCACCGTACAGATATCAGCAAAATCAGGATTAATATAACCATCCTTATTAATGAGGTCGGTGATACCCTTCACCGCCTTAACCAGCACATCATCCACCATTTTCATGGTTTCAACGAAGGACATATTCTTTTGTGACAGGGCAAGAACCCTGTCATTGGGAATGGTGATGATCGTGTCCACCTGCTCCTTCAACAACTGCCAACCCTTCTCGGCAATCTCCATCCGCTGTGGCCCTTCAAAACTAAAGGGTTTTGTCACCACAGCCACGGTAAGAGCGCCAATCTCCTTGGCAACCCTGGCAACGATCGGGGCAGCCCCGGTACCGGTACCGCCACCAAGACCTACCGCGACAAAGACCATTTCCGCCCCCTGCAGACACTCACGAATAGCATCCAGAGACTCTTCAGCACACTGACAACCAACGTCAGGCTTTGCCCCGGCACCCAGGCCACCACTGATATTCGGGCCAAGCTGCACCTGTACATCAGCCTTAGAGCGTTCCAGATCCTGAACATCAGTATTGCCGGTAATAAACTCAACACCCTGGATCTTACTATCCACCATGTTATTGACCGCATTGCCGCCACCCCCACCAACACCAAACACCTTGATCTTGGCGCGGCCACAGGTCTCTGCCATCTTAAATTCTGCCATAATTACTCCCCTCTATTTATTAAGAATTCAGAATTCAGCAGTTGAGAACTCAGAAGAAAAGAAGCAACAGCCATTCTCAAATTCAGAATTCAGAATTCTCACCTTCTCAAAACATCACATCACTTTCTTAAAAAACTGTTTTAACCGCTGACCAAGCTTACCTAAAGGCCCAGAATCATCCGGAACAAAACGCCCAGGCTCATGCTTCATGCCATACAGCAACAGGCCAACACCAGTTGCACATTGAGGCGTATTTACCAAATCGGTTATGCCTTCAATGTGGTTGGGATAGCCAATGCGCACCGGCACATCAAAAATTTGCTCAGCAAGTTCTTCCATACAGGCAAGGAGCGAACTGCCGCCAGTCATAACTATACCAGCATGAATAGTCTCCTTTAGGTTATGATCAACAATCTGCTGATTCACCAGGAGCAACATCTCCTCAAGCCGTGGCTCAAGAATTTCCCCCATTACCCGTTGCGACAACTTCCGACTCTGCTTGCCCCCCACACTTGGCACATCAATGGCCTGATCCTTGTCAATCCCCGAGGCAATAGCACAACCATATTTTTCCTTCAACTTTTCTGCTTCCACGAGGGGAGTCCGCAACCCCTGGGAAAGATCATTGGTGAGATTATCTCCACCAATCCCCAAAACGAAGGTCTGGCGAATCGTGTGGTCAGAAAACACTGCCAGGTCACTGGTACCACCGCCAATATCAAGGAGACCAACCCCAAGTTCCATCTCTTCAGGGGTCAGCACCGCTTCCGCCGAAGCCACCGGTTCGAGTACCACATCATCAACATCAAGCCCTGCCCGGTTACAGCATTTAACAATATTATGCACAGCGGTGGTCGAGGCCGTGACAATATGGACATTAGCTTCAAGGCGCACCGCTGTCATGCCGAGCGGATCCTGAATTCCACCCTGGCCATCCACCGTGAAATCCTGAGGAATAACGTGCAGAACCTCCTGTTCCTGAGAAAGAGGGATGGCCTGACCATTCTCCACAACCCTGGCAATATCCTGCGCAGTGATCTCGTGATTTTTAACGGCAATCACGCCATTACTGTTAGTGCCAATCACATGGGAACCGGCAATACCCACAAAGACCGATGAAATATCGCAACTGGCCATGACCTCAGCCTCCTGCACTGATTTCTTGATGGAGTTTACGGTGGCCTCAATATTAACCACAACCCCCTTGCGCATCCCCACCGAGGGATGGACTCCAAAACCAATAATTTCAACTTTACCATCAAGGATTTCACCAACAATGGTACAGATCTTGGTCGTGCCAATATCCAGACCAACGATGATTTTTCCCCTCTGTCGACTTTGCGCCATGTGCTCTAAACCTTTTCGCTGTGAAGAATTCAGAATTCTAAACCCTTAAACTACCTGTTCCTAACCTTGAAAACTCACCAACACTCTGTCCTGAAGATATTCCAGGTCTATTGCTGTCACAGTGTTAAATTTCTTTTTCCTGTACAGCCAGCCAAGAACCTTAGCCAGCCGCTTATACTTTTGCCACATCTTGGTTTGACCAATTTGCACAGGGAAGGGATTGTCCGCCATATACATGGTCATATCACCCTTATCGTCCACCATAATCTGGGAGATATTTTGAATAGACAGGGCCGGATTGCCATTTCTGGTGTATTTCAAAAAATCTGTTATATTTTTTAAACTTCCCTCTATTTCTAGCATGGAATGATCCGAGAAATGAATCACCGGAAAGTCCAGATCATGACCACGCTTTACCTCTGCAAAAACAACACCCTTCCGATCAAAATAATGCAACCCATCATCGAGCTGAACCAGGGCAATAGGTTTGCGTTCCACAAGCTCTATCTTCAAGGTGTTGGGGTAGTTTTTAAGCACCTCAACCCTGTTCACCCATCCCGTACCCTGTAATATGGTTACGATTTTCGCCTTATCCACCGCCACCAAATTCGAGTGATTCGTAACACCAATAAGGGTAAGAATTTCACCATCATCAAGCTGGGAATTACCTGATATCTTTACCGACTCCACCTGAAAAAAAGTGGCGTGACTTAAACCGGTATAGACCAACCAGCCTAACACAAAAACACCGAAAACTACACCGCCAACACCAACACTTGCACCAATCAGTTGCCGCTTTAAGGAGAGTCCACCGGCACCAATCTTTGAGCGCATGGATTTAGAGTATTTTGATTTCCGTGATTTCACGTTTTTGCAAACCCTAACAGCTTTACTTCAGGTTCCAGAAACAGGCCAAATTTCTCCTTCACCTCACTCTGAACAAGCTGCATCAAGCGAACCAGATCCCTGGCTGTAGCCGACCCTGTATTAATTAAAAAGTTTGCATGCTTTTCTGAGACCATGGCTCCACCAACCGCGGTTCCCTTCAAACCTGCCCGCTCGATCAAGGCCCCGGCACTATTATCACCGGGTGGGTTTTTAAAAAAAGAACCACAACTGGGCCCCATGGGCTGATGACTTCGCCTGCTCTGCAAAAGCTTACGACAACTGGCCCGAATGGCCTGTTTATCACCGCGCCGAAGGAGAAAAAAGCCCTCAAGAGCAATCTGCCCGGACTCTTCGCCCCAGTGGCGATAACTGTAATTCATCTCCGAGGCGTCTTTCGTCACCACATCCCCCTGTTCATCCATCAGGGTAACCATGGACAACACCTTGGACATATCACCACCAAAGGCTCCAGCATTCATAACCACCGCGCCGCCAACCGATCCAGGAATACCCACAGCAAATTCCATCCCGGTTAAGCCCTGCTCCACGCACCAGTTGACAAAACTTGCTAGTGATGAGCCGGTTTCCACCTTGACCAAAACAGCCTCCGGACTATCCTGAACCACCGTCTTTGCCGCAAAACCCTTGTTGAGTACAAGAGTGACCCCAGGTAAACCTTCATCCGCCACAAGGATATTAGAACCACCACCAATAACCCGCCAGGGGATATCCAACTGGCGCACTCCGGAAAGTAAACTGGCAAGCTCCTTAATGCCACAGGGAAACACCATGGCCTGCGCCGGACCACCAACCTTATAAGTTGTGTACTCAACCATGGGCTGCTGCCACAGCACCTCACCACCCCAAAAGTCAATCATGGCCTCATTAAAAGCAGAACTCCAGGCTGGTATTGTTGCCATGACCGAAACCACCTCTCTCGCCATTACTGCTGCTTCCATAGTTGCACCTCTTATGTCTTAGAATTCAGAATCAAGTAGCCATAACTCAGGAGAGAAAACGATGAACTCAGCAAATCTCTGAATTCTCAATTCTCGACTTCTCAGCACCTATTCTTCCCGTAACAAATCCAAAAGCTGCTCACCGGCCTGATAAATATTTCCGGCCCCTAAACTGACTACAACATCATCCTCTTCCAAATGCGGCCACACCGCATCGGGCAAAGCGGCCACCGATTCTGCCAAATAGACCTTGCGCTGCCCCCTGGCCTTGATGGCCTCGATCAACTTCTCGGAGGTTATTCCCTCAATGGGCTCTTCACTTGCCGGGTAAATATCCGTTAATATCAACACATCGGCATCATAAAACGCCGTGGTAAACTCGCTAAACAGAGCCTTTGTCCTGGTGTAGCGGTGGGGTTGAAACATCACCACCAAGCGGCGGTTCGGCCAGGCATCCCGCAGGGCGGATAAGGTTGCCTTAATTTCAGTTGGGTGGTGACCATAATCATCAATTACTGTGACCCCCTGCTCTTCACCCTTTAACTGCAGGCGACGTTGCACTCCGCTAAAGTTTGACAGCGCCCGGGCAATAATCTCAAAATCAATTTCCAGCTCAAGGCCAACGGCTACAGCCGCCAAGGCATTGTAAACATTATGCATACCCGGAAATTTGAGACTTACTTCACCTAAAATATTTCCACCGTTATACACATTAAATCTGACCCCAAAACCTTCCTTTTTCACCTTACGGGTATTGATATCGGCCTGGGCTGTTAAGCCATAGGTAATCACTCTCTTTTCGATCTGCGGAAGCAGGTCTGTAATATTACGATCATCAAGACAGAGAATAACCGCCCCATAAAAAGGAATCTTATTTATAAATTCAAGAAAAACAGCCTTGATCTCCTCTATACCTGCGTAATAATCAAGATGCTCCAGATCAATATTGGTGATAACCTCAACAACCGGCGAGAGATGCAGGAAAGAGCCATCTGACTCATCGGCCTCAGCCACCAAGAACTCACCTTCTCCAAGTTTTGCATTTGAGCCTAAGCTATTGACCTTACCCCCAATTACCACCGTAGGATCAAGACCTGCCTCGGCCAGAATATCACCAATAAATGAGGTGGTGGAGGTCTTGCCATGGGATCCGGCAACACCGATACCAAACTTTTTAAGCCGCATCAGTTCTGCCAGCATCTCGGCCCTACGAATCACCGGAATACCAGCCTCCCGCGCCGCCACAACTTCCGGATTATCTGGCGTTACAGCAGTTGAGGTTACTACAACATCAGCCCCCTCAATGGAACCACTGGCATGACCCTTAAAAACTTTCCCGCCAAGTTCCTTTAAACGCCTGGTAATGGCTGTATCATTTAAGTCGGAACCCGAGACCTGATACCCCAGATTAAGGAGAAGCTCAGCAATACCGGACATGCCTATCCCACCAATTCCGACAAAATGTATCTGTTTATTTTTTTTATACATCTAAGTGCGCTCTACCATTATCAATCAAAGTGAGATCTTTCTCGCTGTGGCCAGATCCAGGCAACCACGAACTATTTTCCGGGCAGCATCAGGCTCCCCAAACTTAAGGGCCATATTTGCCATTTTCTGCCTCTTGCCATCACTACCGACCAGGTCAAGGATCTCTTCCGCCAGGCCAATACCACTTAGTTCACTCTCGCGAATCATCTTGGCACCCCCCACATTAACGAGCATCTGGGCATTTATCTCCTGATGATTGTCCGCAGCATAGGGATACGGAATGAGAATCATCGGTTTACCCATCACGGTAAGCTCAGCAATACTTGTTGCCCCGGCACGCCCAACAACCAGATCGGCCTTGGCCATGGTCATGGGCATGGCATCTATAAAGGGTGTCACCTTAGAGGTCAAGCCCCCATCCTTATAAGCCCTGCGAACCTGCCCTTCATCCTCTGTGCCGGTTTGATGGATAATAACAAAGCCAGCTGGCACCCTCCGTTTCAAGACCCGTACCGCTTCAATCATGGCCCGGTTTATGGCGTGCGCCCCAAGACTGCCCCCCATTACAAGCAGGGTAAAAGCACCATTATTTCGCTCTCCACCGCTAAGGGCCCGAACCTCCTGACGAACCGGATTACCGGTAAGAACCGCCTTATTCTTGGGAAACATCTCCTCCGTTCCTGGCAGAGAGACATAGATCTTGGCCACAAACTTTGCCAGGAGACGATTGGCAAGCCCCGGCACCGAATTCTGCTCATGGATACAGGTCGGGATACCCAGCAAACGCGCAGCCAGTAAAACAGGCCCCGTCACATAACCACCGACCCCAAGCACCACATCGGGATTAAAGCCCCTCACAATCTTAAAGGCAGCAAACAGGGACAGGGGAAGCTGGAGCAAGGCCAATAACCTGTCCACCAGCGATTTCCCCTTGATGCCTTTTACCTCTAACGATACTGTGGCAAAGGGAACCTCGGCCAGAACCCGTCTATCCGTATCACGATCGGTGGAAACAAACAGCACCTCACTTCGGCTCACCGAATGCAGAACTTCCTGCGCCACAGCAATACCAGGAAATAGATGACCACCGGTGCCCCCACCACTAATAAGTATTCTCATCTACGCTACACCGCCTGCTGTATGGATTTTAACCGTTGGCAAGCCTTGGCCTTGGCCCAAAGCTCCCATCCACATCCCCACAGCTTGTTTAAATTTATTCCCGCGCTCCGCATATCCTGTAAACATATCAAAACTGGCACAGGCAGGAGATAAAAGCACCACATCACCTCTAGTTGCCTGCCCTACAGCCAGGTTAACGGCACCATCCATGTCTGTTGCCAGCACAATCTTGGTCATCCCGGAAAAAGCTTGTTGCATCAACAAGGAAGCCTCACCGACCAGAATCAGACATTTAACTATTCGCTCAACCTCACCAGCAAGCAGGCCATAATCCCCGCCCTTGTCACGGCCACCGGCAATAAGAACAACCGGTCTTGTCATTCCGGCAAGCGCCGACCGCACCGCACCAATGTTAGTAGCCTTGGAGTCATCAACAAAATCAATACCGGCAAAACTGCCAACCAGGGTTAGACGATGCTCTGGGATACTAAAGGTATCAAGCATCTCCTGTACATCCCGGACACCTGCCCCCATGAGTCGCGTACCACAAATAGCCGCCATGCAATTCTGAACATTGGGCCTGGTAAGTTGCAGGTCATGAAGTATGTAGGTCTCACAACTTTTATCATCCCGAGTCCACCTCAGACTGTTACACCCGGCATCAACCTGCCATTGCTCATTATCAAACAGAAGCAAATCGGCCAGAATCATGTCTTGCCGAGCCATTATCTCAGGATCACTGGCGCAGATGATGGCCACGTCTTTTTTCGTCTGATTCTTAAACAGGCGCATCTTTGAGTCAGCATAGGCCTCATAGCTCTCATAGCGATCCAGGTGGTCAGGGCTGATATTCAAGAGAAGGCCAACCTGCGGCTGAAAATCACAAATCGTATCAAGCTGAAAGCTTGATACCTCAAGCACTGCCACCTCGGCCTGAACATCCTCGACAACATGACTACAAAGAGGAGTGCCGATATTACCGCCAACAAATACGCTTTGACCTGATTTCTTCAGACACTCACCAAGCATGGAGGTGACAGTGGTCTTGCCATTAGTGCCGGTAACGGCGACAATCTTGCCTTTAAAATATAAGGCGCCAAGTTCAAGCTCACCAATCACAGGAATACCCTCTGCAAGGGCAGCCTGAATCGGCGCTATGGTCAAAGGCACCCCGGGACTGACAACGATAAGATCAGGCAATAAAAATGTGGCCTCATGATGACAGCCAAACTCCTGAACAATAGCGTTTTCATCAAGCCAGCACAGGTCATCCGGGTCCTGCAACTGCCTTGTCCCGCTATCGGTTATACAAACGTGACACCCCTCGCGTTTCAAGAGTCTACAGGCAGCCAGGCCGGATAATCCGGCGCCCACCACAAGGACATGCTGACCATCATGCAAAGAGTTTTCATTCATAGTTAACGTAATTTCAATGTCGCTAAAGCAACTAAACCTAAAATAATTGACACGACCCAAAAGCGCACAACGACCTTTGGCTCACTCCAGCCCTTCTTTTCAAAATGATGGTGAAATGGGGCCATGAGAAATATTCGTTTGCCGCCAGATATCTTAAAATAACCAACCTGGAGGATGACCGAAATCGCCTCCAAGACAAAGATCCCACCAACGATGGCAAGGAGAACCTCTTGCTTGGTGACAATAGCCACCATCCCAAGCGCTCCGCCAATGGAAAGTGAACCAACATCCCCCATAAATATCTGGGCAGGATAAGCATTAAACCATAGAAAGCCAAGGCTTGCTCCGGCCAGAGCCCCACAAAAAATAACTACCTCACCAGCACCTGGGACATAAGGTATTTGTAGATAATTGGCAAGCACCGCGTGCCCGGCGAGATACGAAAAGAGAAGATACACACCACTGGTTACCACCGTGGGCCCAGCCGCCAGACCATCAAGACCATCCGTGAGATTTACAGCATTGGAGGCCCCCACCAAAACAAACATGGCGAAGGGGATGTAAAACAGGCCAAGATCAGGGGTGAACCCTTTAAAAAACGGGATATTTAAGGTGGTGGAATATTCAGGCAAATTGGCAATCACAAGACCAGCAAGCACAGCACCTATGATCTGCAAAGCCATTTTGCCCCGACCACTGAGCCCCTTTGAATTCTGCTTTTTGATCTTGCAATAATCATCATAGGCACCGATCCCCCCGTACCACAGGGTCAAACCCAGAATAATCCACACATAAACATTGGTAAGATCAACCCACAACAGGGTCGAAAAACAGAGCCCAAACAAAATAAGGAGCCCCCCCATTGTGGGAACTCCTTTCTTTGAAAAATGCGACTCAGGGCCATCATCACGGATAACCTGCCCCACCTGATGTCTCTGTAGGAACCTGATAAATTTCGGGCCAAGCCACAGGGTTATAAGGAACGCCGTCACCGTTGCGCCAATCCCCCGAAAGGTAATATAGCGAAAGACATTAAACCCTCCAAAGGAGGTATGGAGCGGATACAACAGATGGTAGAGCATATTTTTCTACTTCCCAAAACACAGTTATGAACTTTGGAAGATAAAGGAGGTAAAGAAAATATAGAATATTAAAGAAGCAAACCATGCTACTCATTCTTTATTTTCCGTTACCTTCTCTACATTCTTTATTTTCTTTTTTGCAACTAACCCAGTTCCCGACGCAACCCGTCAACAATCTTTTCCATGCACATGCCACGGGAACCTTTTACCAGAAAAAAATCACCCCGACCAAAGGCCTTGTCTTCCATACATTCAAACAATTTCTGAAGGATATGATCCTTATTTTCAAGGCGATGCACCTGGCGCAAGGTCATTGAACCATCCATGGCACCCTGGGCGACAATCTTGGCATACTCACCAAAGACCAGAACATAGTCAAACCCCTTGCACGCCACCATTTCACCTAAACGACGATGGGCATTTTCAGACGCCTCGCCGAGTTCAAGCATGTCACCCAAAATAGCGATGGTCTTATGCTTGCCCTTCATGGCCTGTACGGCATCAAACGCCGCCAGCATACTGGCAGGATTGGCGTTATAGCAGTCATTAATTATTTTCATACCGCCAATATTCTCAAGCTGCATCCGCTTATCGTACGGTTCAAAAGTCTCAAGCCCGCGGACAATCTGCTCTATGGACAATCCCGCGGCATGACTGATAGCGGTAGCCGCAAGACCATTGGCGACATTATGCTCCCCCATCACCTTGAGGCTTGTACGCATTCGCTCTTTCCCTACATGCAGGGTAAAAGTCATGCCTTTCTCACCGTTATTTTTTACATGGGTGGCGCGAATAAAGGCGTCACGGTGACGCCCAAAAGAAACCTTTTCCTGGCTTGTCTGACGGGCCAGAGCGCGGACGAGTTTATCATCATAATTAACGCAGAATATGGACCAGGATTTACAGCCAGCAAACAACTCCCCCTTCGCCCTGGCAACCCCGTCAACATTCCCCAAGCCAGCAAGATGAGCCGCCTGAACATTGACAATACAGGCGATATCAGGGTCGGCAATTTCCGTCATCCGGGCAATCTCACCCTCACGGTTCATGCCCATCTCAAGGATGGCCACATCATGCTCATTGGTAACAGGCAAGAGTGACAGTGGCATACCAATAAGGTTATTGAAATTCCCCTCTGTCTTCAAAATATTGTATTCCTCGGATAGAATAGCGCCACACATCTCCTTCACCGTGGTTTTACCGGAACTACCAGTAATGCCCACAACTTTCAAGTCAGCCATAGAACTACGACGATAGGCCGCAAGATCACCCAGAGCCTTTTGCGAATTCGCCACAAGGATCACCGGGATATCAAGTTCCTCTTCCAGTTCGGTGTCAACAATAATTCCACCAGCACCTTTGCCATAAGCCTCATGGGCAAATTCTGCACCATTGAAATTGGCGCCTGACAGCGCCAAAAACAGATCTCCTTTTTTAATAGACCTTGTATCGGTGGATACGGCACCGAAACAGGTTCCAGGCTTACCCGCAACAAACTTACCGCCTGTGGCAAGTAGCACATCCGTTAAGGTCCACACGGCGGTGGCATCCTCAATGTTTGCGTTCCCATTTTGTCTCTCCTGTGAATGCAACTCCGGTCGATTGTCCCTGCAACGTAGTGTTTCCATTCTCATCTCCTTTCAACCAAAACCGATTTTTAGCAAAACAGCCTACACTGCAGCCTGTCCCCAAATCCGTTCCAACTGTTGCGCCGCCTCTCGGCGATCATCAAAATAAGCCCTGCCACTTTGTGTTTCCTGATAATCCTCATGCCCCTTGCCGCTTATCAGTACCACATCATCTTTTTCAGCCAAACCAACCGCACAGGCTATTGCCTTGCCGCGCGATTCAATAATAAAATACCCTTTCTCGTGCCCAGCGAGATCAGATGGTTCAGTACATTTTTTGCCACCAGCATCCCGCATGCCGCCTTCAATGGCCTCAAGAATAGCCAAGGGGTCTTCGCTCCTTGGATTATCTGAAGTGGCAATAGAGATATCCGCGCCTGTCTCAGCAGCCCACCCCATCAAGGGACGCTTGCCAGCATCCCGATCACCACCACAGCCAAATACCACAATGACCCTCTTTTTGGTCAACCCCTTGAGGGTTGCCAGAACCTTCTCAAGGGCATCAGGAGTATGGGCATAATCAACAAACAGGGCCGGATGGGTTGCCTCACTAATAACTACCTGCTCCATCCTGCCCGGCGCGCCATTACCACTCTTAATACCCTGAACAATGGCCTTTGTTTCAATACCAAGGGCCTTGCCGACACCCATGGTTCCCAGGATATTTTGCAAATTAAACTCACCAACCAGAGGTGAAGTCACCAGAGTCGGTTGACCCATCAAATCTATATCCACCTGTATACCCTCCAAGGATAAATGGACATTCCCATACGACACATCCTTTTTTTTGCCACAAACTATGGTTTCAACCCCATTCCGAGACAATACCCCCACCAGTTTGTCACCAAAGCCGTTGTCACCGTCAGCAACTACAACACCAACACCATCTGGTGCCAGAAATTCAGTAAAGAGTTTCTGTTTGACCTCAAAATATTCAGCCATATTTTGGTGGTAATCCAAATGATCACGACTTAAATTTGTAAACAACGCCACAGCAAAAACGAGCCCAGCCACCCTTTTTTGTGCCAGTGCGTGGGAAGAGACTTCCATCACTACATGGGTTACCCCGACCTCCCGCATTTCAGCTAAAAGCGCCTGTAACTGTACGGCATCCGGTGTGGTATGACTGGCACCCCGCTCAACATCGCCAAACCTATAACTCACCGTGCCAATAAGTCCGGTCTTAAAACCTGCGGCCTGCAAAACAGCATCCACCAGATACGCACAGGTCGTCTTGCCGTTGGTTCCAGTTATGCCAACAAGGGTCATATCGCGAGCCGGAAACCCGTAAAAGCTGGCGGCCAGATGCCCCAAAACCGCACTTGTATCAGCAACAGCCAGAACCGAACACCCCCATTCGCCACCTGCTTTATGCTCTGACATCACCACCAGACAGGCCCCGCGAGCCACCGCATCACCAATAAAGTCGTGACCATCAGCCACCACACCAACAATGGCAACAAAGATAAATCCAGGTTGCACCTTCCGGGAATCACTGGTGATTCCAACCACCGTCGTTTCACCATTTGCGGGTAAGCTATACCCGCACCCGGCCAAAACCTTGGTCAGCGTCATAGCGCCCCGAGCCATCCTTACTCCTGCCTGCCCAAAACAAGAACAACATGGCTGCCAACTTCAACACCCGGCTCCGGAGTTTGCTGCAATACCAGGCCAGCCCCTTCAATTTCCACAGACACCATGTACGGCTGAATGAGCACCAGGGCCTTCCTCAAACTCAGGCCACGGAGATTTGGCATATAAAATGTGCCAACAGGTTGAACCGGTTTCCGGGCAACACCTGTGGCTTGCTGCATTCCCGCAAATTTGCTTTCCAGTCCCTCAAGATTAAGCCTTGTATCGTTTCCAGACTCCACTGAGCCAAGGCCTGCAAAGGAAACCTGCCGGGAAAAGCTATTCACCACATTTCGCAGAGGAGAGGCCCCATGCAGATCAAATCTACCCTCTTCAACTGTCACCAGAATGGTCATCTTCGGGTTCTCGGCTGGTAACGACCCAAGGAGCAAACCATCGTGGCGAAAATCTTTTTGTAAAACGGCAATTTCCGTGTCTCCTGACCCAGACGCCGTCTCCACAGTCACCGCATCATCTTGCGCCTTGGGGGAGAGATACTCCACAGCAAAAATACCCGCATCCTCCCCGGCACTGGCGACAAATGATTGACCAAGCATACTGCTCACCCCACCAATATCTTCCCCCCGGGTAGCAAATTCATAGGCGGTAAACTGACCATCATCCGCAACCGTCCCCTTCATGGCATGCACATAAATTGGCTTGCCACCATTAACAAGCCGCGTGAAACCACCAAGGAGAGAAATCCCATTCAGCTGGCCCTCCTGACACTTTCCCCTAGGGGTTCCGCTGTCAGGAAAATCAAAATCATCGGCGCAGCTGATACCAAGCTTCTGCTGAAATCGTAGAAGTGCTGTCGGTGCTATTGTTGGATCGGGAAGCTCAGTAAGCTCATCAGAAATATACCCCCCCCCAGCCCATGGCCACCAGTAGCCTGCTCTGAATCTGCCCCCCGATTTCATCAGAGTCGGCTTAATCATACGCGCAGAGTCTGTGCCCATAAGTGCAGAGGAACGACCAGTAGAATGCCAAACACCGGACGTCCCGGCATCCACCGCAGCTGCATAACGAAAGAGGGAGGAGACACCCCCAGTATTAATGAGAGAGGAGACCATCCGCAACTGCTGAGACTGGGGATGTCCGTCCCAAAACCTGTTGGGGTTAAAGGATGGCAACTGGACAGAAGCCAGAATAGCACCAGTCTCCGTGTCAACCGCCATGGCGGCAACTGAAGTTGCTTCTGTTTTCTCTAGGAGTTGCGCCATAGCTTTTTCCAACCCGGTCTGGATTTTCAAATCAACGGTTAAAACAACATGCTTACCTGTTTCAAATATGGGGCGAGAAGGATGGCTTGCATCCGCATGCCCCACCCCGCCAGTCAAAGCAGCGTCATAATAGAGTTCTACACCGGCAAGCCCTTTGCCATCCTTGACATAGCCAAGCATCTGCGCCATGCTTGGCCCGTGGGGATAGTAACGAACCGGTTTTTCCTGAAGATAGACGCCTGCTATCTTCATTGCCAAAAGCTGTCTCGCCTGCTCACTTTGCAGTTGCTGACCAAGCCAAACAAAAGTCCGTTCAGTATTCAGACGAACAAGTAACGCCTTCTCGTCGAGGCCTAGAACCTGAGCCAACACCCTTGCCGTTTCTGCCTTTTTCACAACCTCAAGGGGCTTGACATAGGCCGCATACTGACACAAACTCACCGCCAAGGGCTGCAGATTGCGATCGTAAATGTTTTTCCGATCGCCGAAAAGTCCCTCTGTCAGACTGGATTTTTCGGCCTGACTTGTTGTCTCTTCCCCTGAGCCAAAAAGCCGAACAAGCACCCAGCCAACGACAAAAACAAGAAGAACAACCCCGGCAACCCGCAGAAGGCTAAAGGGGTTACCCTTTTTCTTGCGACCATACCCCTTATAGTCAATTGGCCCATTGCGCCTCTCATACCCCATGACGCCACCTCACAGACCGAAGGCCTAATCCCTAAATCGTTTTTGCTGGTTTTTTGTGACCTGATAGAGCCCATGTTGAACCGCAGCCCGTGCCATCATACGCTTGGTGGACAGCAGACCGTCCCGTTCCAGGATAAGCGATGTCTGCATGGACTGTTGCTGCACCACCGACTGTTGCATAGAGGCAATAGACATCAGGCTATTCTGGATTTGCTGTCCGAGCCAAAAACTTGCCACCACCCCGGTACACATGGCAAATACAACCATGCCCCCCGCCGTTTTCCAGAACAGGGTTCGCAACGGGCGGACAGCCACTCGACCACGTGACCGACCTGTGGCACCATGGGCTTGTGCTCTTACACGATAACTCCCGACATAATCACGCATTACATTCTCCCAGAATTGCAACCAGCCAAAGGCTCGTTACTCAATTTTTCTGCCACCCGAAGCTTGGCGCTCCTGGCTCGCGGATTCCTTTGACACTCAGCCTTCCCGGCAACAACAGGACGAGGGGTTAACACCTTCAAGCCTTTCGCCGCCTTAAAACTTCTTTTCACCAACCGATCTTCCAACGAGTGGAAAGAAATGACACAAAAGCGACCACCAGGGGCAAGGACATCAACTCCGTCTCTTAAAATGGTGGCCAAATTATCAAGCTCCCGATTAACCGCAATCCGCAACCCCTGAAAAGCCCTGGTGGCTACATGAATTTTCTTGGGATGGAACCGCAAAGGAATCGCGTTGTAAATCACCGATGCCAACTGGGCGCTGGTTAATATTGGGGTTGTTGCCCGCATCTCACAGATTGCCCTGGCAATTGGTCTGGCCTGGCGCTCTTCCCCATAATGGAAAAAGATATCGGCAAGCTCCTCTTCAGAGGCGTCCCGCACAAGATCAGCCGCATTTTCAGCCACCCGACTATCCATTCTCATATCAAGAGGCTCCTCCCTCTTGAAACTGAAACCACGATTACTCTCATCAAGTTGCAGAGACGAGAGACCCAAATCAAGGAGCAACCCATCAATCTGCTTAATACCAAGATCAGCCAGAACCTCTTTCACCTCAGCAAAGTTCCTGCGGACAAAAGTGATTCGCTCACCAAAGGAGGCTAAATTCTTTGCCGCCCGCGCCTGCGCCTCTTCATCCCAGTCAAAACCAATGAGCCTAGCCTGGCCGTTACAGCGGGCCATAATGGCTGCGGAATGCCCTCCGAGCCCAAGATTGCCGTCCATATAAACTTTATTTTCCTGGGGCTGCATGTACTGCAAAACTTCATCAAGCAAGACTGAGACGTGGGTTGGATCAGCCATAATGCGCTAAATAAACCCAAGCTCGGCAAGATCGCCACATACGTCAGGGGTACTGCCCTGGTCCTCAAGGCAGAGTTCCTTGTCCCAAACCTCAAAATAATTCACAAAACCAAGGAGTGTAATATCCTTCGTCAGATGGGCTTTAGCCCGTTGGCCAGCAGGAAGAAGCACCCGTCCATTCCGGTCAATCTTGGTTTCCATCGCCCCACCAACAAGGTAACGCCACCCGACCCTCGCCTTCTGACTTGTCTTCGCCGCCTCCTCGAGTTCAGCCTCAAGCTTGCTCCACTCCTCCAAGGGATAAATCCGCAAGCACTTCTCCCACGGCGGAGTAATTACCACCCGCTCATCTTCGTAGGTATGCGCCAACACGTCCCGAAAACGAGCAGGGATATTCAAGCGCCCCTTACTGTCCAGACCGTGTTCAGACTGTCCACGAAATTTTTTGAGTTTGCCTGGGGACTGTTGCTCCACCACTTCTCCTTTTCTGCTTTCCACTTTACACCACTTTACACCACCGTATGCTCGTTATAGCTAGCCAGGCAATAGCATGTCAATAAAAATTGTTTTATGCTTTTTTATCCAACCCAGAACAACAACCTAACAAAACACAACATGAACCAGAGAGCAAACACTACCCACACAACATAATGTAAAAAGATGACTTCAAACACCACCTTAGCACCAGTAAAAAAAGTTCAAAAAAAGAGGTGGGTACAAAGTGGGGCAAGAAAAAAGGAAATATAGACTGCCAGAGAGAAGCAAAACCCCTAACAAACAGACTAGAACAAGAAAACCACGGAAAACCAGCAAGATAAGCAGAACACTACACCAGAAACAACAACAGCAAAGGGAACCTCGAAAGCATACCATTCGCATGGTTTTAGCCACGCATACATAAATAAATGAAAGTTTTTCCGGAAAAAAAACAGCCCGACGCTGAACAGCGTCTTACAAAGGAATTATTGCAAATGTGATGTACGGATTACCAAGGCAGCTTACGATCTAGCCAGCAACAGACAACACCCCCGACCCATCGACTCAGGAACGGCGCATGACGACTTGCGGGAAATTAAAAATTAGATAGATTACTACAGCCACCAGACAACCGGGAGAGACGAGTGAAACATACCCGGCCCACTCAGTTGTACACCTCTTGCTCCATAAGCCGGAGCTCAAGATACTCCTCGAGCAAATCATCGGCCTCTTTTGATTGAAAATGGAACGAAAGCTCCACCTTTTCCATAACCCTTATTTCGCGTACCACAACAGCCTTGCCAATATTAACCACCATATCAGCACTGCGTCTATCATCGAAACACAGGGTTAAGGTGAGGGGGGTTAGCACACTCCCCTCTTTCACCCCGCCCAGAGCGCCAAATATCTTTACCCCCTCCATGGAGACATCAATCACCTCTGCCTGGAAAATACGGCGACTGGCCTTGAGAGCAAAGGTTAAACTTGAGCCCTTAGCAACATATATGCGCGGAAATTGTCGTCGTTGGACCTCAAAAATTGCCTCCGGCATCGCAGCCCTAAAGAAACGACTTGTCTGGCGAATCTCTGAAAGCGCAAAGCCCCGCATAAGCTGCTGATCATTGCGCCGATAAAAAACAAACATCTCACCCTGAATATCAAGTCCATCGGGTTTCTCAAATTCAACCAGCAGTTGACCCTGCTCCTCCAAAATAGAACGAATCGTCACAAAGGTTGGCGACAACTCGGGACCAAGCAAGGTCAGGGCGACCTGCTCATCACTATTTTTTTGCAGTTCAGCACAAATTACCGCCGAATCGGTTGACCATGTTTCTTTCATCAGAGTTATCCGTTAAGAGTAACTTAAAAAAACTCATTTCTCCCCACTTGGCGTATGGCGATGGATTATCGTCGTTTTATGCTCTTGCCAGACATGAAGTATTATCTGAATTCAGAATTCAGCACAACATATCTTCTTACCATTCTACTGAATCCTGAATTCAAAATAAGCGACGTTGCCTTGACTCGCACACAACCTCACCATAACCCATCGCCATACATCAAGTGGAAAAGTTGAGTTAAATAATTACCGTTCTTTTAATATACTGGACAATTTCATCTGGATCATCAAGCACAACAAAAATATCCATATCCCCACCGCTAATCGTCTGAACCGCCATCATCTGCTCCTTAATCCAGTCAACCAGCCCAGCCCAGAAATCCTTCCCCACCAAAACAATGGGGAAACCCTTAATCCGCCTGGTTTGGATTAGAGTAACCGCCTCAAACAACTCATCCAGAGTACCAAAGCCGCCGGGCATACAGATAAAGGCCGTGGCATATTTAATCAGCATAACCTTCCGGACAAAAAAGTATTTAAACTCAAGCGGCACATTGACATACGGATTCCCCTCCTGCTCAAAGGGTAAGTCGATATTAAGCCCAATGGACACACCGCCCACATCATCAGCACCACGGTTTCCGGCCTCCATAATACCTGGCCCACCACCTGTCATAATGGCGTATCCTGCCTCGGAAAGGCCCTTGCCAATCTCCCTAGCAACCTTGTAATACTTATCGTCTTCCGCAAACCGGGCTGAACCGAAAATCGTCACCGCCGGCCGATTCACGGCTGAAAGTGTATCGAAACCATCAACAAACTCAGCCATGATCCTAAACAAGCGCCACGAATCGCCAACATTAAAATTATCCAACCAATACTGCTGGGTTTCGTCACAGGAAAGGGGGTATTTTGCCATAAATTAAACCTCTTTTTTTTATACTTTAAACCCGTCTAAAACAAACTACATGGATAGACAGGATGAACAGGATGTTTTAGGCCCAGGTCGGTTGGGATAAAACAATAAAAACCCAATCCTGTGTATCCTGTTCATCCATGTAAAAAAATACCTCTATTTAGACCAGGCATAATCACTTTTTCTTGGCCAGCATCTTCCCCAGACGCTTCAAGGCTGAAATAGCACCCTTATGCCTTGCTTCAAGTTTAAGAACCTGACGATAAGCATTACAGGCCTTAGCTCTTTTACCTTGGGCATCATAAAGCCTGGCCTGAAATAAAAAGACCTCAACCTGCCGGGGCGCAAATGCCATCAATGACTCCAACGCCTCCTGCGCCTCTAAAAGCTGACCAGTAGCCACCAACAATTTCCCCAAACGAAGCCAGTAATGCCAATTTTCAGGATCAATTTCCACCGCCTGCCGGCATAAGGTGAGACCAATATCAACCCCCTCCCCCCCTTCAGCATAGAGATCACCAAGCAGACTTAACGACAACGCATCCTGACTGTTGTACCGGATCGCCCGTTGCAAACTTGCCATCCCTTTCTTAACATTCTTCTCATAATAATAGGCCTCGCCAAGAAAACGATGTACAGCGCCATGACTCACATCTTCAATGCTTGCAGGCCCCATCGTCTCCGCCTGGACAAGCACCCTAATCGCATCTTTATACCTACCCTGACCAGAATAAATTTTACCAAGCTGAAACAGTAGATCAAAATGGGCGTCAGCACAGCACACCCCCTCCTCAAAAGCGGTAATGGCCTGAGCAAAATCACCCATGGCAACATGGGCAAACCCTAGATTACACAGGGCCATAAAATCCCTAGGGTCAACTTCAAGCACCTTCTCAAAATAGGGGATAGCCTTGGAATAGCGCGCCATTTGCGCCATGGTAACACCCATGGAGTTAAGAAGATTGACATTTTCAGGGTCAAGCTTCAGGCCGCGTTGATACTCCCGGGAAGCCTTAACCAGATCGCCCTCATTATAATACACGTCACCACTAATATTGAGACTGACCCCATCAAAAATAGTGCAGGTGCCAGGGCCAAAAAAGGCCGTGTGCAGTAAAGCCTTTCGGCAGTTACCCACCACCTCACCCTTGCGAAAGTTTGCAAAGGGATAGACACATCCCCCCATGGAAAAACTAAGCCCAACCTCAGCAAACATGGCCTGGGCCTTGCGACACCATGCAAGCACCTCTTTTTCTGGCATTTCCGGTAAAAAAACATACCCCCCCCCAAGCCCTGTAGCCACAGAAGTTCCCGAAAGTTTGGCGAGGAGCTCCTCTGGAAATGACGAGGATGACAGGTCAGACCTTAACTCAACCAAACCAAACTGCTTCACCCCCTTCATCAGATTTCGCAGACGTCTAACCGTTTTACCCGGCGGAGGATACAGGGGGTGTGAGGCACGATTGACTAGGGTGGCATAGGAGCAAAGCCCAAATGGCCCACGTTTCCGGGCAGTGAGCAAGGCCTGCCAGGCGTGATCAAGAATCACCTCCGGCGGGTCTTCCGTGCAAGCCACAATTCCCACATGCCCCCGCGTGAGGTTGTCCCGCTTCAACCACTGGAGAACCTGCTCTGCCATCTTTGCCGCGGCCTCCTCTGTTGCCCCCTCCCAGCAGAGGCCAAACAGACCATTCCCCAGATGACACGGAAAGGCCAGATGACCAATAAGGGCCTGCAGGCAGGCCCCAAGCTTCGCCACAGCGCTACCAAGCCTGCCAGCCTCATTGGCTGGAGGACAGAGATCAAACAAGATCAGGGCATTGCCCAGGTCATCCGCCCTCTTGCCAATAACATTAAGGCGCGACTGCAATACCAGTCCATTGCCAAGCCTAGTTAGTGGATCAATCGCCCCGAGCTTAACCAGATGTAACTCCCTGGATATGGTTCTACTTTTTTCAAGAAGATGCCCACCAGCAACCTCCAACACCTCTGTACCAGCCCCGACTAAAACAGCCACCCCGAAGAGTTCTTCTCCAGCCCAAAGTGGCAGATACAAGGCGGGGTTATCGCCCTTATCCTTCACGGGCTGTAAACTGTTTCGCACCACTAGAACCCCGGCCTTCCACCGGGTGGGCAAGCCGTCACCGGAAACAGCAGGGCCAACAAAATACACAGCCTCACAGGGACAGGCTATTTTAATCTGGGCGGAAAACAACGGCCCAAGCAGGTCAAGGTCACAACTTTCAAGCTTAAGCTCATGATGATAAAAGGGAAAACTCATAGTGGCTCCTGCTTAAAAACTGGTAAAAACAGTCGCTATAGCTGTCACAAGCTCAGGGACTTCTCTGTCCGTCACTGTGCGCATATCAAGAAGCAACCGCCCATCCATCACCCTGCCAACAACAGGAGTGGCACCGACCCTGAGCCTCTTTTCCAACTGATTTAAAGAACAGGTTGAGGGTTGCAACACCACAGCCCGACTGGGCAAACCCTGCTCCGGCAAAGCACCTCCCCCGACCTGAGATTGCACATCCGCAGAACTGACAAGGCAGTGGTCGCTGGCAACAACTTTTCGCAACCGGCGCACCGTTCGGGCAGCGCGCCGTTTTAAAACATCATAATTTGCATCAAGCATGGCGAGGGTCGGAATAGACGATACCGCAACACGCTCATCCATATACAGCCGGAATATGGCTTCGAGGGCCGCCAAGGTAAATTTATCAATACGCAGGGCGCGGTTCAAAGGGTTTTGTTTGATTTGCTCAATAACCTCCCTTGAACCAACAATAAGACCGGCCTGGGGTCCACCAAGAAGTTTATCGCCGGAGAACGTCACCACATCAGCACCATCCGCCACCGCCTCCTGCACCGTAGGTTCTTTTTCAAGACCAAATCTTGTCATATCCACCAGAGAGCCACTGCCAAGATCGTCCATAACAACAAGACCGTGGCGCCCGGCCAACTCCACAAGCTCCCGAAGAGGTATTTCCTTGGTAAAGCCAATCATCCTGTAGTTGGAGGTATGCACTTTTAAGAGCATGGCAGTGTTATCAGTAATAGCCTGCTCATAATCGACCAAATGGGTGCGATTAGTGGCACCAACCTCAACAAGCCTTGCACCACTTTTTTCCATTACATCCGGGATACGAAACGACCCACCAATCTCGACAAGCTGCCCCCTGGAAACGATGGCCTCTCTATTCTTGGCCAGGGTATCGAGACACAGTAAAACAGCGGCCGCATTGTTGTTCACCACAAGGCCAGCCTCAGCCCCGGTAAGCTCACAGAGCAACTCCTCCACCAGGGCGTAGCGACTACCCCGTTTACCGGTAACAAGATCAAATTCCAGATTTGAGTAACGGGCACCGGCGGCAAGGATATTATCCATGGCCACATCAGGCAGTAAACTGCGCCCCATATTGGTATGAACCACCACCCCGGTGCCGTTAATTACAGAGCAAAAATTAGCCCGCATCAACAGCTCCAGACGATGATCGAAGCGCGACAAAAGTTGCTGTTTGGCAAGATCGACAGCCGAACAATCCTTGCCGGCCAAAATGGTACCCCGTACATCCTCAAGAAGCTCACGTACCACCTTCTTGATCACCCGTAGCGGAGCGTCATGATGGGACACCCAACTGAGAAACTCATCCACCTTGGGAATGGAACGGAGAAGTTGCTGGGATTCTGTTTGATTTGTTTTTGACATTATAATGGTTTTAAGATCCAATTTTTTAAGATTCAGTATTCAGAGGTCAGTCTTCTTATTTCTTACTTCTCACACCCACAACTGGTCAAGAACATAGACTAAATCATCAAGAAAAGCCTGTTAAACTCTGCTTACGGATATCGGCCGAACGGGCCAGCACCCCAACCTCATGATCCACATAATCATGTACGCGGGCAACCTTATTTTCAGCCGGACGCAGGATACGGCCCACTACCTGCAAGAGACGACCAGAGAATTTGATGGGTGTTGTCAAAAAAAGCGAGGCCAGGCCGGGACAGTCAAACCCCTCGCCGATGAGTTGCAGGGTGGATACCAAAACCTGCAACTTTCCGGCCTGCACATCCGCCACCGTCAGCTGTCGCTCTTCGGTGGGTGTACGGCCCGTAAGCAGGCGGGCATCGACCCCTCGTTGCACAAGCAGGCTAACGAGAAGTCCGCAATGGGCCACCCGGTCACTGACCACCAGGATCCCAGCACCAACCCTCTTGCACTCTGCCTTAACATCATCAGCAATCTGATTATTACGTGGCTCATCGGTGGTGAGAGCCTTCAGTAAATCCTGGTAATTGTCACGATAGGTAAAGAAGAATGAAGTTTCGTGAATCAGTAATTTGGGCCTTAACACTGCTCCCACGGCCTCAAGATTCTTTTTATCCACCCGATGAACCAGATCACCTAGGTAAATATTAATCAGGCGGCTGAGGCCATCCCGGCGAAAGGCCGTGGCTGAAAGACCAAGCATATACAGGCAGTCAAAACCTGTCACCACATCGGTGAACAGGGATGACGGTACCCGGTGACATTCATCAACCACCAGATGACCAAAATGATTCCGGAGTCGATCAATCTTATTACGAGCCGTATTAACGATGGCCACCGTTACATCTTGCAGATCAAACTTACCATCACCAACAAGACCGGCCTGAACCCCGAGAAACGACTCAATCCTCTCTGCCCATTGATAAAGCAACTCCTTATTATGCACCAAAATCAGGGTTGGCTGGGCCCGTTTAGCCAGAACAGCAAGGGCCATGACTGTTTTGCCAGAACCAGTACCCGACTCGAGCACCCCGAATTGCCTAGCCGTGACCTCAGCCACAGCATTGGCCTGGTATGGCCGAAGCTGCCCTGAAAACTTGAACGAAACTGGATCGTGGCCGGTACGCTTATCGATAATTACAGGGGGGTGACCTTCAAGCTGCCGAACCAGACGTACGGCCTCATTGGCAAAACCACGCGGGAAACGCAGATTTTTTCTACCGGTAAAGAACTTCAACTTGGGCTTTAAACGTTTGCCGACCCAACGCCCATACTTTACGGCATCAACATATTTGGGATTATCAATTGTAAGTTCTTTTTTCAAGAACTCAAGTGCTGCAACTCCCACACCGGAGAGCAGACAGTCCGACGTTACCGTTAAACTGGCTTGTTTTTTTTCGCTTTGCTGGTTCACACTGTAACCCGTTGAACTTTTCATAGGGGTACCTTGAAAAACTAGATATTTTGCAAGGTGGTCATAAATTATTCCCGTCAGAGGAGGATACCAGACCACCCCTACCCCGTAAAGGCGACAGAGACAACAAACTTCTTCAAGGATCCCAGATGAGTGGTGTTACAGATGAACAGAACAAGGGACAGGGGAAGAATATCCTGACACATTAAGCTTGCGTTCCATATCGGTTCAAGCAAGCAACTTTAAGCGTACCAGCTCATTTGCAAGTTTCGCCGAGGTCATTGGCTTCACCACATATCCCTCGCAGGCCCCCTTCAAAAAGGCCTTCATTACATTTTTTTCATCAGAGAGAGCGGTGGTCATGATCACCGGCACCATTTTCTCTACAGGTACACCCTGGTCCAATTCCAACTTACGGATCTCTTCCAGAACCTGCTGACCTGATAGATGGGGCATCATAATATCAAGGCAAATCACGTCATACATGGACTGAGTTTCGTAGGCATTATAGTACAACTCCAGCGCCATCGCCCCATCAACCGCCACATCAACGTTGCCCCACTCACCCAT
>JAJRUT010000010.1 GCA_024277655.1 Deltaproteobacteria bacterium
AGGAGTCAGGATTCAGTAAAAGACGAGCCAATATGTTGGGCTGAATTCTAACTTCTGAATCCTGAATTCTTGACTAAACATGCTCAGCTTCGGCAGAACACCTCTCAATAACATCGACCGCCGCGCAGTTTACGCCTGCATACGGGGACGTTGCTGTTGGCGGCGTCTCTTATCGAGTTGCGCCCTGTCGGTTCTGCGCCCGCCAGATTTCCTTCCCAACAGATCCTCTAATTTAAAAAAGCAGTACCACTCATCACATTTGGCCGGTGTCCGCACCTCACGCCGTACGCCTTTGCCCAGAAGAAACTGGTCAATGGAAAAAGCAATATGACATAGACAGACAACTCCGACCGCCACCATAAAAATTGTAGTAAGTTCCATGATTTTTCCCCTTACTGATTAACGAGCTATGCATGAACAGTGGAGATCAAATACAGGCACCTGGGCCTGCTCATGATCCTCACGAGGTATATCCAGGTCTGGTTTGGTGAGAACGTAGCGAATACCGGCATCTTCGGAACTGATACGGGCAATCACCTCTTCGCTTTCAGCAATCTCCATCACATGTTGCACAGACACACCAACCGCCTCTGCCTGCTCGACAAACTTGGCTCCGTTAGCCAGGGCCTTCTCAGTAAAACGTTTACTCTCCTGCGCCTTACGCTCACCGCTAAACTGCAGAGGAGCATCAGTCACATCAAGGGCCACCACATCACAATCAAGACGCTGAGCCATTTTCAACGCATACTCGGTGACCTGCGGCATATAATCACCATCCTGAACCACCAGAATTTTTGTGGTCGCCGACTTTTGCGCCATCATCCGGTCAAGGGCAGCATTGGCCGCAACCTGATTACCGGCAGCCATCTCACCCATGTCAACCGTCTGCTCGGCAACCTTACTTACATTCACATCCTGCTTTTTCTTGCCGGATTTCATCCAATCCATTAAGCCCATAGCCTTCTCCTTATATCCTTAAATTGTGATTTCACAGCGGCTAATGCCGATGTGAAATCATAGTAGCCATTTTGCATATATCAGTTGCATCGGCCATGCCACAGAAGGACAAGAAAGCAACAATATCGCTAAAACAAACAGATAAACAAACAGCGCCGTACATCTCAACCAAAGAAACACTTCACCGTTACAGGGCCTCGTTGCGCCTTGTAACGATTTTCAAGCCAAAGCCCGGCACACACACCCGCACAATCAAGGTTAACCCTTGAAATAACGTTGTTTCTCCTAGACAAAATAGCTAAACAGTGCGCCCTGTTGCACATTGACACGATGTAACAATAGTCAACAGGAAAGAATGGGGTGATGCAAGGGTTGCAGGGTGCAACAAGATCTACAAAGAATCTGGACAGAGAAAAGGCAAGGCCTCATCAAAATGATCCACCAGCACCAGGTCAATCTGACCAGACACGTCTGGGGGCAGGGCCGCCACATCCTCCTTGTTTTGCCTAGGGAGGATTACGGTTGAGCAGCCAGTACGGATTGCCGCCAGCACCTTTTCACGAATACCGCCCACGGCCAGAATATGACCCGTGAGGGTCATCTCGCCCGTAATCGCAACATCAAGGCGAACAGGACGCTTACTCAAAAGAGAGACAAGGGCTATGGCGATGGTTACTCCAGCAGACGGGCCATCCTTGGACACCGCCCCGGCAGGAAGATGAATATGAATATCATGCTGAGCGTAAAATTCATCATCAAGCCCCAAGGCCCCGGCATTACTTCTAATGTAGCTTAGCGCCGTCTGGGCCGATTCGCGCAACACCTCACCCAGCGATCCCGTGAGGATAAGATTCGCATTGCCCCGCATGATCAATGCTTCGACAAACATACTCTCACCACCAAAACTCGTCCATACGAGTCCTGTCACGACACCAACCTGACTCTTACCCCTCGTCATCTCACGGTGGAATTTGCACGGCCCAAGCAATCCGACAAGGGACGAGCTGTTAATCTCAGTGCTGAAACCAGCCTCCTCTCCCACCAGAGATTGCAGGGCGAGCTTTCGACAGATCTTGCCAATCTCACGACTGAGACCGCGAACTCCTGGCTCCCGCGTATAGCCACGGATCAGAAGATCAAGGGCGTCATCACTAAGACGGGGTGGTTTATCACTAAGGCCGGACTCCTGCAATTGCCTGGGCAGAAGATATTTCCGGGCAATACTCTTTTTCTCCTGCAAGGTGTAGCTCGGAAATTCAATAACCTCCAGACGATCAAGGAGTGGTGTGGACAAGGTACCAAGATCATTGGCCGTTGCCATAAACATCACCCTAGAAAGGTCAAAGGGTACCTCTAGGTAATGATCCCTGAACCGGTTATTCTGTTCCGGATCAAGCACCTCCAAAAGCACTGAGGCCGGATCACCCCGAAAATCCTGACCAATCTTGTCAATCTCATCAAACATAAAACAGGGATTAACCACCCCGGTCCGTTTGATCTCATTGATAATCCGCCCAGGAAGCGCCCCAGCATATGTTCGTCTATGCCCGTAAATTTCAGACTCATCACGTAGACCACCCATGGAAAGGCTGGTAAACTTACGGCCAAGAGCCGCCGCCACAGCTTGACAGATCGAAGTTTTCCCCGTACCTGGCGGACCAGAAAAGCAGAGGATTGGCGCCCCTGCCACGCGTAATTTCTTTTCCCTGGCGAGAATAGTCTCAACCACCCCGCGCAACTCATCGAGCTGCACCGGTTTTGTAAGATAACGGACGACCCCCCTACCCAAGGCATCAACAGCAGATGAGACCGTGGCATAGCCAGTAAGCATGACAATACTAAGATCCGGGGCTACCTGTCCCACCTTGCGGGCCAAGGTTAGACCATCCATTTCAGCCATCTTCAGATCAGTAATAATAAGATCAAAGGTCGGCTGCCTATTGATGATCTCCAGAGCCATCACGCCATTTTCAGCAACCTTAGTCACATAACCAAGTTTTGTGAAAAAATGACTCAGATTACTGCGGGCGATCTCTTCGTCATCAACAATCAAGATTCGTTGCCCCTGCCTGGCCTTTAGAGACTTAACGGCAAGATATTCAAGAACCCTTGTCTTAACGACCTGCAAGCCATAGTGATGCTGGTTTAAAATTGCCTCGGCTCGACCAAGGTCAAGATTATCCTTTGTCTCCTTAAACCATGGAAGACCAAGAAGCGTCTCAACATAGCTGACCCCGATGGAAAACTCTGCCGCAAGGGTATCCATCTTCTCCAGACGTTTAAGCTCAGAACCCACCTGCAAGGCCACCGGTTCCGGGAGGCGGGTATTGTGAAATTTCAGACCAAGATCAGCAACCAGAGACTCCTGACCGGGAGCAATCATCACCTTATGTTCATGGCCTTTTTTCTTATTAAAAAAATTCATACACACCCGAAATGAGATAAATGGTCAGAATAGACGGTTTCTGCGTCTTTGCGGTGATGCTCTCCCTCAAGGGAGAGGTAATAATCATTTAAACAGTATCGCGGAAACAAAAAAAGGGCATTGTTAAAGAAACAATGCCCCAAAAATAACTATTTTTTTGCAGTGGTGTCCGGATAGAAAATAGACTTAATTAAGTCCGGATTTTTATGCCCCTTTATTCCACTTGCACTCCACATACCTTGATTTTAAAACATTTGTGCCTGTCATTTTTACCATGCGACATCCGTCGCAAAGACTGGCAAAAACACCAGACAAAAATGTTAAGAAAATACTACGGGATGTACAGAATGTACGTTCCATAAAGGGGCATAGAAATCCTCGTGCACGTTTCAAACCGGACACCGCTGATTTTTTTTGCCAAAAACCACAGATCAACAACTACCGCAGAACACTAAACTACTATTGAGAAAAAAACAGCCCTCAATGGCAGTCGTAAGGCTGGATCAGGATCTCGGCCGGAATATCAAGATAACGATTCAAATTACGAATCATCCGTAACGACAGCGGTTTTTTCTTCTTCAGCACCGAACAGACATGCCCAGAACTGCCAATATAGGCCTTGAGATCTTTATTACGCAGATGCCTCTCGCCCATGATCTTCTTCAGGTAGTCGATAGGATCGAGATCAACATGCCCATGCAAACTACGCTCTCCCTCCAGATAAGATATTGAACGTTCCGTAAGCTTTTCAGCCGGATTCTGACTTCCAGACTCAATATGCTTGCTAATAAGATCATCCATCGCCAATCCTCCCCTTTAAAACAGATTGCTATTAATAACTTGATGGGCATAGATACTGGCCGCGTACCCCAGGGCCACAACTGGCATCCATTTAAGATGAGCCCCAAAGGTGTACACCCCACGGGCTGTACCCATAAGGGCCACTCCGGCGGCTGAGCCAATGGACAACAGGCTGCCACCGACACCGGCGGTTAGTGTAACCAGAAGCCACTGCCCCAGGGACATATGCGGCTCCATGGTGAGTACGGCAAACATAACCGGGATGTTATCAACAATGGCAGAGAGAACCCCCACCAGAATATTGGCATTGGTGGGCCCGAGGCCTTCGTACATCTGCTGGGAAACAAGAGCCAGATAACCAAACTGTGACAAACCACCAACACAGAGAATAACCCCGTAAAAGAAGAGCAACGTATCCCACTCTGCTCTGGCTATTTTCCTAAAGATATCAAACGGGCCCGCCTGGTCATCAGCATGACCTAAGGGCGCATCATACTCAAGCTGACGCTTCTCTTTGATCTTGATGTAGTAGGCAAAAATTCCTAGATAGGAAAGACCTAACATCATGCCGGCGGCAGGCGGAAGGGACAGAAAATTATGAAAAGAAACGGCAGTAACAATGGTCGCCAGAAAAAGGCCGATAATCCGCTTTGCCCCAAACTTCATGGAGACCTTCTCGGTCAGGGCCTCAGGCACCTCTTTGGAGATAGCAAAACTCATGATAAAGGCCGGAATCAACCAATTAATGAGGGATGGAAAGAAGAGATTAAAAAACTGGACAAAGGACACCTGACCCTTCTGCCAGACCATCAGGGTAGTGATATCTCCGAAGGGAGAAAACGCTCCGCCGGCATTGGCACCAACAACAATATTGATACAGGCAAGGGCCACAAACTTAGGATTGTCCTTGGCAACCGCCATAACCACCGCACCCATGAGTAGCGCCGTGGTGAGGTTATCGGCAATGGGGGAAATCAAAAAGGCCAGAAGCCCGGTGATCCAGAACACCACCCGCAGGGAAAAGCCCCGGGAGACAAGCCAGCCCCGAAGCGCCTGGAAGACATTACGCTCTTCCATTGAGTTGATATAGGTCATGGCAGCAAGCAAAAACAGCAACAACTCAGCATACTCGGTTATATTATGGATAATAGCATTATGCGCCGTCTCAGGGGCAATACCTACCTGCTTATAGGTCAGGGCTACAAGCACCCAAATGACTCCAGCGGCAAACATAACAGGCTTACTCTTGCGCAGGTGCAGCTGCTCTTCGAAAATAACCAGAACATAGGCCAAAACAAACAGGATAAGTGAGGCATAACCAAAGGGACTGACCGTCAGATCAAGGGTGGAAGCCTCTCCACCATGACCCGTGGAAGCCAGAGCAACCTGAGCCGTTCCACAGAGTAAAGCAACACAAAAAGGGATAATTCGTTTCATAATAACCTTCCTGGCGAGGTCGTAATAATATTACGGTCTGAGCCGAAATAATCTAAGAGTAGAGAGAGACAAGGAGTCCTTTTCCGTATTGTAAAAAAGGACTCCATTACAAAAAAAGAAACAAGGAGATGGGGAACTTAACCCCCTCCTGTTTCCGTAAAACACACCTCAGCCTTATATTCCAAAGAACACAGAGATAGCTGCCATCATGACCACCAAATAGAGAACGGTCATACCGATACCTGCCCGAAAATAATCCAGGGTCTTGTAACCACCAGGACGCATGATCAGGGCATTAACCTGATGGGTTGGCAAAATAAAGGTGTTGGAGCAGGCAATACCAACCACAAGGGCAGCAATCCTGGGATCAGCACCGGCAGCATTAGCCATATTCATCGCCAGAGGCACCATAAGTACCGTTGCCCCAACGTTTGAAGCCACTAAGGTAAAGAAGGAGGTCAAAAGACCGATCACGGTGAGAAGAATAAGTGGCGAGACGCTACCGATGGCCCCCATGATTGTTTCAGCAATAAGCCTTGCCGCCCCGGTTTTTTCAAAGGCAATACCAAGTGGAATCAAGCCGCCAAGTAAAAACACGGTCATCCAGTCAACCGACTCATACGCTTCATCAATGGACAACACCTTGGTGAGAACCATGGTGATGGCACCAGCCAGAAGAGCGATGGCAAGGGGCACCTTAAAGCCAAGGATCATAACCAGCGCCATAACAAGACTACCAACCGCATATTTAACCTTGTCACTACGGACAATCTCACCCTGCACTTTCTCGGTGAACACCAAGCCCTTGCGATCCTTGAGATAATGGAATTTCTCCCAAGGCCCCATAAGCAGCAACGCATCTCCAGGCTGGAGAACCATGGTGGAGATCCCGGCCACATAGGTCTTGTTCTCCCGAAATATAGCCAGCGGGTTCACTCCGTTTTTCTTGCGAAAAGTAAAGGCACGTAGCGTCCGACCAACCAGTTCGGAACGGGGAGTGATAATAGCCTCCATAATTCCGGCATTATTAGGAGAAAGAGCCTCGGCAAACACATCCAAGTCCTCTTTGACGATCCAGCCAAAAGACTTTGCCATTTTGGCCACCAGTTCCGCAGGACCTTCCACCGCCAGGGTGTCGCCACCAGAGATCGTATCATTCATATCTGGAGCTGTGTTGGTGTGATGCCCCTTGGAGGCAATAGCCACCACGCTCACAAAGAACATGGGTCTAATTTCACATTCCTTCAGACTACGGGGCCCACCGAAATCCTTGGGGATCTCAATCTCAAACAGGGTACCGATATCATGATAGGTCTGCTCGAGCTTAGAGGATAGAGCCCCGGCACCTCCTCCCTCCTCATCACCCTGTCCGGCAGGCAGAATGAAACGCCCAAAGACAATAAAATAACCAAGGGCGGCAATAATCAGGCAGATACCAATGGGGGTTACGGCAAAGAGACCGAAGGGCTCAACATTGGGATCAGAAATCTTCATGACATCATTTAGAAGGATAAGAGGACTTGAACCAATCAGGGTAATACAACCACCGATGATGGCACAAAAACCCATGGGCATCAGAATCCTGGACACCGGAATATTGGTCTGACGACAGATCCGTTTGGCGGCAGGCATAAAGAGGGCTGCTGCCCCAATATTCTGCATAAAACTTGAGATAAAAGCCACCGTACCAGAGATCAGAACCATGATCCGACTCTCGCTCTTACCGGCAAATTTGAGGAGTACCCTGGCCAGGGAGTTCATGGCTCCGGTCTTATCAAGACCAGCACCGATAATGATAACCGCAATAATTGACACAACAGCGTTACTGGACAGACCACTAATGGCCTCTTTTGCCGTTACAAGCCCTAATAACGGCAGAATAATCATCATGATGATGCCAACAACGTCGACACGCACCCATTCAAATATAAATAGTAAAATAGCCAGACATAAAACACCCATGACCAGCATAATTGGTAAAGTCATTTTTCTCCTCAATGCTAAAAATTAATGTGCAACACAGGGTAAAACCATCATCCTACCAACCACCATCTTTTCCCATAAATTGGTGATCTGTGGGCTAATGACAGCTCCAGCCAACCTGTACCAAAACCGATTGGCTTAAAACGTCCCTATGACGCAGTAACAGTTTTGCCATCTCTCTCTGTCTCTCCTACCAAACCAGAGAGCAAAGCTCCATTTAAAAAATGGTCAACCTAATGCTGAGAGACGTACTGCAACCGTTGTGCCAGTCGACAAAAAAGAAGGAACAAGATGAAAAGGATTGCTATTTGAAACAGGTGAAACTTTAGACAATGCTGAAACAGCCTATTGTTACAAGATGAAACACGGGGAGTCAGCCCCAGAGCAGTGGGGAAAAATCTCAAAAGCAGAGGGCTATGCCTTACAATCTGAGGAGGATTGCAAGGCTTTTTCTTATATTGTGTTGCAGGATGCACCGTTGCATTATGTCACATCATTACATAACGCAACATAGATTTGCCAGTAAACCCAGGAAGGAGTAGTATGACAAAAGGAGTACCGGGAGCCTGTCTGGCTTCGATATAAATCCACCGCAAATCAGACAGGCTCCCGAGGACGGTTTTAAGCTGGTCTGATAATTGCAAATAACTCTGACAACCGTTATTTAAGGATTCAGCCTTCAGAGGTAAAAACAAGCGACAGCACTCTTCACTTCCAGCTCCCGCATCACTAGAAACAACACTATATGATCAATTTTAATCTACGCAACAAGATGATTTGCTGCTTTTGCCTCCACCTCACCTTCTATGTGGTGTACGGCTTGATATTCTTAAAGGATTTCAACGTCTTCCGGGAAGACGTCACCTTGCTTATGCACGCAGGGAACCTAAGCAACATCTGTCTTGAGATAAGACGCTACGAGAAAAACTTCATCATCTCCCATGACGACAAGAATTTTCAAAAGGTGGGGGACTATGTCAATGAGGCGCAAAAATACCTGCCTAAAGTCAAAAATGACCTGAGCCTTATCACCCACCCCCTCCATCTCGACGACCTGAAAAACACCCTGCAAAGTTACAAAACCGCCTTCAGAACCTACCGGGATAAGTGGTCGCCAGAAGACAACAATACCCCCTACCCAGCACGACTTATGGTCCAAAAGCTTGGCAAAGAACTTGTGGATATTAGTGAACAATTGGTCGCCTACGAACAACAGAAGATGACCACCTTTGTTGATGCCGTCCGCGAACGTCTCTACCTCTCCATCGTTGTCCTGATCCTACTGTCCATCTTCACCATATTTTTACTCTACGGCTCCATCATCATCCCCCTTAAATCCATCGAACTGGCCGCAGCCAATGTTGCCGCTGGCACGTTCCACAAACTTCACCTCTCAAACAAGAAGGATGAGGTAACCTCGGTACTCCACGCCTTCAATAATATGGTAACTGAGCTGGAAAACCAGCAGGAACAGTTATTCCAGGCCAAGAAACTCTCCTCCATCGGCACCTTGGCCTCAGGCACGGCCCACCAGATCAACAACCCCTTAAATAACATTGCCACCTCCTGCCAACTGGCCCTCTCCGAGATAGACCCCGACAAGACCCCCTTTCTCGGCAAGATGTTGAACACCATCGACCAGGAGACCCAGCGGGCCGGAGAAATTGTCAAAGGCCTCCTTGAATTTTCAAGAACCCACGCCTTTGCCATGCAACCGGCATCACTCCAGCAGATCATTGATAAGACCCTGCAGCTGGTTGCCAGTGAGGTTCCGGCCGGCATCAGCATCCAGCAGAAAATTGATGCTGACCTGATTGTTCTTATGGATACGCAAAAGATGATGGAGGCCCTGCTCAACCTTATCATTAATGGTATCCAGGCTATCGAGACCCCACCCGGCAAAGTCACCATATCAGCAACAACAAAAGAAGGTCAGGCCATCATCACCATTACAGACACCGGGAAAGGCATTGCTGAGTCCCATCTGCAAAAAGTCTTTGACCCTTTCTTCACCACCAAAAAAGAAGGCAAGGGCACAGGGCTTGGCCTTTCTGTGGTGTTTGGGATTATCAAAAAACATAACGGCACAATTCAGGTGGAGTCGAAGAAGAACAAAGGCACCTGTTTTACTATTGCTCTGCCTTTAGCGCTGGAGACGGCAGCTAAGATAAATAAGCTATAATACCCTAGGAGCTTGTCCAAGAAGAGGAAGCCGGAGAAATTGGCTATTTTTCCACCTTTTCGCTTCGCCTTACATTCTCGGGTAAGCTCCTAGCACACTATGTCATAGTTAGACTTTGGAACTAAGTGAAGCACCTCTAAATTGCTTAAGGTCGGTTTGAAAGGTAATTTTCTAAAAAAAACGAGCATAAAAAAACGATGGTAAAAGAATCTCCAATACGCATCCTTCTGGTGGATGACGAAATCATAAATCTTGAAAATATCGGTCATTTTCTCGGTCAGAAAGGCTACGAAGTAAGTACGGCAAACGATGGCAGTGAGGCCATTGACCAGCTCAGCCAAAGCAACTTTGACCTGGTGGTCACCGATCTGAAAATGGGCGCGGTGGACGGTGTGCAAGTGCTGAAAGCAGCACGGGAACTCCATCCACAAATCGAGGTGATTATGATGACCGGCTACGCCACAGTGAACTCTGCGGTGGAGGCCATGTCACAGGGAGCCTTTTATTATCTGGCTAAACCCATCAAGCTTAAGGAATTACATGCCCTTGTCAGTCAGGCCACAGAAAAGGCGCTGCTCCGCCACGAGATTACTCTGCTAAAACAACGCATCATTGCCCAGCCGGATGTTACCCAGTTTATTGGTCATAACCCTGAGATTCTTAAATTAAAAGATTCTATTGCCCACCTGGCGCAGCTGGACTGCAACATCCTTATCACCGGCGAAACCGGGACAGGTAAAGAACTTGTGGCCCGAACGATTTATGAACTAAGCCCCCGGGACAAGCATCGTTTTCTGCCAATTAACTGCGGAGCCATGAGTGAGGAGTTGATCTCAAACGAACTCTTCGGCCACGACAAAGACGCCTTCACCGGAGCTGGAAAGATGCGTCAGGGCCTGCTCGAATCAACAGCAGGCGGGGTGATACTCCTTGATGAAATAGGCGAAATGCCAATCGGCATGCAGGTTAAACTGCTCCGGGTACTACAGGAGAGAAAGATTATCCGTGTGGGTGGAACCAGGGAGATCCCCATCGATGTCCGCATTCTGGCTGCCACCAACCGTGACCTGCAAGAGGAAATCAAAAAGGGCAACTTCCGCCAGGATCTCTACTACCGCCTCAACGTGGTGACCCTGCATATTCCACCCCTGCGCGAGAGACAAGACGACATCCCCCTACTGACAAACTATTTTCTCGCCAAATATTCGCCCCAGGACAGTATCAGCCGCACCATGAGTGGCAAGGCCTTGGATTGTCTGGTGGATTACGAGTTCCCCGGTAATGCCAGAGAACTTGAAAACATCATAGAACGCTCCCTGGCCCTCTGTCCCGATGACGAGATCCAGCTCCACCACCTGCCTCCGGAAATCCATGGCAGTACAGCCAACCCAGCAACCTACAACCCGGTGGTCCATGCCCCAAAGAGCATCAAGAGCCTCGAAGAGAATGAGCTTGAATATCTGCTTGCCGTACTCGATAGCGTGGACGGCAACAAGACCCAGGCCGCAAAGATCATCGGCATCGACCGGGTATCGCTATGGCGCAAATTAAAACGATTTAAGAGTAAGGGCTTTACGATTCCGTGGATGGCGGACTGACAGCTACTGTTGTCAAAACAATAAAGACCCAATAACCTTCCTCGTGCTTAACGCGGACTATTTTTAAGAAGATTAACGAGATCAGGGTAATTCGTCGACTGGGGCTTCGAAGAGGCTAATGGACTCATTCTTCATAAATTTTCAGAGGCTAGATAGTTCCGGCGACATCCAGCAACTCCTCCTTTGTCAAGAATATTGCGGAAGGCACCCAATATTGCGCTGGTCTTGGCAAGGAATTTCAGATCGTCTCCACGCAGGAAACTCAACCGCCTTATGTTTTGGGCAACTATCCACGATCTGAAATTCAATTCATGTGCATAGCCGTTGACGATCCAGAACATCAACGCCCAAAATTGCAGAAAACTCCTGATACTGTGATTGAAATGTGTAACAAGTGAGCACGGTTTATTCCTGTGCTCGATAGGTAAAGAAAAGAATATGACTGACAAAGGCCAACCTATAAAACCGGAGCACATTTTCTTAAAAATTGTCTGGCGAAGCACACTCGGCTTGAGTGAGAGCATGGAGCAAGCTACTACGTGGTCTATTACAGGACTTGCAGCAATTATAGGCCTATTTATTAGCAATCTAGATGCAGTTGGACAACTTGTAAGTCGTCAAGGGTTACGTTGGGGGCTTATTTTGTTTACTGGTTCTCTTGTCATAGGTGCGCTAAGCAAGCAAATCGGCATGGCAATCGTAAAAGGTTTGGCGATGCTTGAAAAAATAGAAAACATTTTGTCATCAGAGCAAGGCCAGGCTTTGATGACAAACATGACTACATTGCCACCTCAGCTTGTTGAAGAGATGGCAGCACCTTATTTTTGGCCCTTGTCTATATTGATGCGTAGATCTGGAATGAAAGGTCTGTCTGATTATCTCTTTTCAGATAAGCGTTTTATCAAACTATTCTGCGTGCAAATGCTTCTAGTTAATTTACATGGGCTCCTTGCCGCAGCGGGCTTGATGGTAGTCGCATCATCAATTATCACGAAATAAGAGAAGGGGCATCTCTAAGAGAGGCAAAAGGGCAAAAGAGGGCAAAAGGGGGACGTTCTTGACTTATTGACTTAGCATTTTTGTTTTGATAAGATCATTGGTATGCCAAGAAAAGCAAGAATAGACGCACCAGGTTTACTGCAACACATAATCGTCCGTGGTATAGAGCGAAGGAAAATATTCCTTGACGATGATGATCGTAAAATCTTTATAAACAGGTTTTCATCCTTGTTAGAAGAGACCCATACAGATTGCTTTGCCTGGGCATTGCTTAGCAACCATTTTCATCTACTTCTTCGGTGTAATCAAGTAGGGCTATCCCAGTTCATGAGACGCCTTCTAACTGGATATGCCATAAACTTTAATCACCGTCATACTCGAATTGGGCATCTATTTCAAAACAGATATAAATCAATTATCTGCGAAGAGGATCCTTATCTTCTCGAGTTGATTCGGTACATACACCTAAATCCTTTACGGGCCAGGATAGTATCAGACTTGGACTCTCTCGATGATTATTCCTGGAGCGGCCATGCAGTTTTAGTGGGTAAAAATAAGCTTTGTGGGCAGGCGATTGACGAAGTATTGCAATTTTTTGGCAAGAATTATTTAGTTGCCCGCAGAATCTATCGGCAGTTTGTCGCTGATGGTGTGGCCCTTGGTCAACGACCGGAATTGGTCGGAGGAGGTCTGCGTAGAAGCCAGAAAGCCGCCGGTACGCAAGGTGAGATAGAAAGTTATGATGAACGGGTACTGGGGGGTGGGGCTTTTGTAGAGGCCCTCCAAAAAGATGTAAATCTGCAAGCAATCATGCCGCCAAAGTTATCCTTGCATGAAATCCAGGCAGTCGTTGGTAAATTATTCAAAATTGAACCTATTTCTATCATGCAGCGGACAAGGATGAATTCTATATCAGAAGCCAGGGCCGTCTTTTGCTGCATTGCTGTAAGATTTATTGGCAAAAAGGGAACGGATACCGGGAAGTTCCTTGGTATAGGGCCAACTGGAGTGAGTCGGGCAGTGAGGCGCGGAGAACAGCTGATAGAGGAACGATCAGAGCTAAAAGCAAACCTGGACAAAATATTAAATCAATAAGTCAAGAACGTCCCACCTCTTTTCCCCATTCATTTTAATGATTTTGAGCAGGCCAGACAGTGGCTTGAAATAGCAAAGGAGCGTGGAGCTTCGCAATCCGCCCTTGCCAAGGTGAGTATTCCCGACCACCCCCTGCTCTCTAATGGTAAAATCGAGGGCCATATCAAAACAGATCGACCCGTGGTGGTCGCCCTGCTTCGCGCCGGTGAAGATGAACGCAAGATTTACCTTGATACAAACTTTCTAAGCCTGAATCTGGTGGATAGTCAACCCAGCAAACAAGATGGAAATTTTACCTTCACAAATATTGGTGCAGGACGCTATTTCATAGCCATACGCTACGCTGGGGAAGCGGCTCAGATAAGCATGGCCGAACAGGATGTACTCATTGTAGATCAGCTCCAGCCCGAGATTGACCTGGGCACCATCGATTTAATGGCGAAACAACCTCACCTCTAAGTTGACAAAAAAACATAAATAAATAAAAATATTCCCATATTTATTTAATTCAACAGACATTCGAGAGGGGTTCATGAAGCGCGTAAAGTATAGCATAATAATATCACTGGTCATCATCCTGTTTTCAATAGATGGCATAAGCTATGCGCAAGGATTTCATCATCCGCCGCCTCCTCCACCACCTCAGCATAACCCTCCCCCCACTCCACCACGCCCACCATCTCCTCCTCCAACTCAATTTAGACCACCGCCACGCCCAGAAACTCTGCGACCACCAACGACGCCCCCTCATGGTTTACCAGCTAATTGGAAAAACCAGATGCTTAAAAAAGCTAAGGATGAGATTGGGTCTGATTGTGTTTTTGAAATTACAGAAACACATAATGGTTATGCTACTATCAGAACTGAGGAAATATATTGGGGGCAAAAATTTATTATTATTCAGGAGGTCAATATCAAGCAGTATCTTGGAATTAATGATACCAATGATAAATCTCTACCAACAGAGACCGCAACGATGAAAGATAATAAACCCGATGTTAACTTCATAGATTCACCACAAGAACCACCTCCCCTTACAATTGCAGATAAATCCAAACAAGATAAAACTGCCGACACCGCAACAGACACACCAAAAACTCAAAAAAACAAACCAGAGAATTTACCCAAAAACTCTATTGAAACGACACTTACAGAGCAGGAAAAACAGCCCGGAACCACACCGGAACCACCTGTTCTTACCGAGACACCAACAATTCCGGTTACCCCTGTTGAATCAGTCGCCACCAATCAGGATCAACCCCAAAAACCAGAACCGTCACAGCCGGTTGCTTTTCCAGATCATGCTCAGGGCGATCAAGAAAAAATATCTTTTGCAGAACCCCGCGTCAGGCCTGCGATAGAACCTCAGGTAGAACAGCCAAAGCTACCAACTACAACAGAGCTGACGGTAATGGAATCACAACAGAAGCTTGATCAAATGCTGGGAAAACATGACCAACAACCCACCGAATTTCTGTCAGTCAATGGCTACCAACCACCGGAAACCAAAATGATCCGGGCAGAAATGGAGACTCCAGCAACAAAACCACTCACCGATTCACAGATGATAGAGTTCAGCAATGATGTCACCTTTGACAAGTTTCAAGAGACCGTCTCCGACACCGATCAACCGCCGACACGTATCGATATTCAACCTAACTACATTGACCTGGGAAATGAAGAATTTGGCGGTGATACGATTATCCATCAGTTTAATCAAGATACACAGGTACAAATGCTCGATGCCGCAGCAACAGTATCTGACGCAGCTCTGGTGGTTGTGGGAACTGAATTTCCTGCTGTAGGGGTTGTCATCAGCGCTATTCAAGGGGCGGAAACAGGTTTTGACAATGCCCTGAAGGGTGGTGCCACTCCATACGAAGCAGTCTGGAATATGACCACTGGTGCCATAACCAATACTGCGGTTGGAATTGTTGGAGGGAAGATATTTGGCGCGATGGGGGGCAAGATTACCAACAATGCAGGACATAAAATCGTTGGGAAAACAATTGATTACGGCGGGGCAGTGGTCTCCGATAATATTAGCGGTACCGCGACCGATGCCACAACAACCTACCACCGCCCTTCAGACATTAAGGCGGGAACATACGGTGACGATACCGGAGGACTATACATTAATCCGGCACTTAACCTTGTCAAATAGACCCACAACAACCGATACCCCAAATATGTGAGGGACTAATGGAGATCTTCAAGCTCTGGCGGAGCATAAAAACACCTATCAAACCTAGTGTAAGCATAGCCATAATCATTCTTATGGCTATGCTTATTTCTCCAGCACAACCGCGGGCAAAGGAAACCGCAAACTTTTTTGCAATTAAAGGAGAAATCAGTGGCAGCATTGAAGATGCTCCACAAAATGTTCAAGATGTCCTGTCGGCCCTCATCGTAGCCCTCCGGGGAGAACAACGGCCTGATCACTTTGGCCCAGTTGTGTTTGATGGAGACAACCTGCTACGTATCCGTAAAACTGAAGGGACATTCTTCTATACCGGTTTTGATGTCCACTCGATTCAGATCTCATACATTGGTCAGAAGCCCGAGGAGACCATTCAGTTTATCGGGCGAATCCTCTGGGAAGATGCCAACCAACGCCGTGCAGCCACTGCCTTTACCCTCTCTTTTGCCACCCACCAAAATTTCACGTTGATCAAGCATGTTGCCGTTAGTCGAATGCCACCCAATACGCCCCGAGTTGTAACCTTCTTGGTTCCCGAAAAAAAAGTGCAAAAGCAGCTCAAAGATGCAAAAGACGGATATTTGTCCCTGCTGGAACTTGTAGCGACAAATGCCGTCTCTCCCGACAAGCCCCCTTTCTTTTTA
>JAJRUT010000011.1 GCA_024277655.1 Deltaproteobacteria bacterium
TCAGCGCCCAGCAAACGTCAAGCCAAGACCCTTTTCTCTATCATAAAACCACAAACCGCGCGCTGTATAACGAAACCTGGCGCAAAGCCAATAGGCATGACTACCTTGATGCCATATTCACCAACGAAAAAAAGGAAATCACCGAGGGCTGTATAAGTAATGTATTTTTACTCAAGGATAACCTGCTCCTGACCCCACCAGTAAGCGCCGGCCTGCTTCCAGGGGTTTTCCGCCAACACCTCCTTGAGAGGTATCCGAAACAGATCAAAGAACAGACATTATACAAAAAGGATATTCTAGATGGGGACGCAACCCTCTGTATTGGTAACTCAGTGCGCGGACTGATCCCGGTGGAAATTATCGAGAATGAGTTAATTTAGACTATGTTAGATCTCACTAGATATGTCCGAGAATATAAGCGAATCATCCACCAAGTTCCTGCCACACATCCGGCAGGGCATCGGCAAGCTCTGAGGCAAGATAGCCACAGGACATCCCTGATTCCACCAGGAGATCACCAGCCCGGCCATGGCTGTAGACACCAAGACAGGCGGCAGAAAAGGGGTCTAGGCCACGGGCCATAAAGGTGGCAATAATACCACTGAGTACATCCCCCATGCCACCAGTCCCCATGCCGGGGTTGCCAGTTGAATTTATCGCGACCTTACCGCCCGGCCCGGCAATAACCGTGGCTGCCCCCTTCAGTACCAGAACAACACCAAACTCCTCGGCAAAACTTGTGGCTGCCTGAACCCGGTTGGCCTGAATTTCGGCAACGGTCTTACCCGTTAGGCGCGCCATCTCACCCGGATGCGGCGTCAAGACCAGTTTGCGCCCCGCGAGACTCTTTAAGCTATCACTACTCAAAAGATTCAAGCCATCAGCATCAATGAGCATGGGATTCGTCAAGGCCGAAACCAGTTGATTGAGCAGTTGCCTGGTGGTCTCGGCCTGACCCAGTCCCGGACCAAGCACCACACACCCTTTGCCCTGCGACTCGTCCACAACCAGACCAAAATCATGGTTATGGAAACAAATACCGTCCTGACCGGTAACAGGGATTGTCATGGCCTCGATAAGACTCATCGCACAGGTTTGATTAAGTCTTTCGGGTACACAGAGAGAAACAAGGCCGACGCCAGAACGCAAACACCCCAACCCACTTAAAATTGCCGCACCGGTCTTGCCAAGGGAACCTGCCACCAGAAGAACATGACCAAAACTGCCCTTATGACCAGTAGCCATTCTTTGCGGGAACAAGCCCATGGCTTCCGAGTTGGAGATTAAGGTGGGCAGTTGAGATTCACTTAATAATTCAGGGGTAATGCCTATATCCACCACCGAAACCTGGCCGACATACTCTCGTGCCGGAAACTGCACCATGCCAATTTTTTGTACTTGAAAAGTCACAGTGGAATCGGCCCTTACCGCTCGCCCCAGAACCTGGCCGCTATCCGCATCAAGACCGGAGGGGATATCCACTGCCAAAACAGGCACACCGCTCTGATTCAAGCGTTCAATCATAAGCGCAAAGCGTCCCGTCACCACGCGACTAAGCCCGGTCCCAAGGAGGCTATCAACAATAAGATCACCATGGATATCAACCGCAGCCACCCGTTCATCGTCAAGCAGGGGCGTGACCTGAACACCTGTAAGACGTTCAAAGTTGCACCTGACATCACCCTGCAAACTATCCGGAGAGGCAAGGAGAAAAATCTGCACCTTTGCCTGTAATGCGCCAAGCAGACGAGCCGCAACAAAGCCGTCCCCGCCATTATTGCCACCACCACAGATAATGGTAATCTCCCGATCCGTCACCCCACCGAGCCTCTGGACAATGGCATCGCAAACATGCTGACCAGCTCGCTCCATAAGAACCGTACCCGGAGTTCCGGCAAGGATGGTCTGGCGGTCAAACTCTCTAATCTGTGTAGCTGTACATAGTTGCATTATGCGCCTCTACCCCTAGTATTGCAGGTTGGCTTATACTTCTGTTAATGGAAACTCCGCATCATCAAGCAGTTTATACATCCGCTGTTTTTTGACGGTCTTTAAATCATGAAAATCAACCAGAGCACCGATGGCATCGAGAATCTCCGCCTCTGTTGCCCCGCGCAGGTAACGGCGACCAATCTTGGGGAATGGCCCGCCACGCCCACCGGCAAAAAGTTCAAACCCTTTCTTGGTGGCAACCACAGCAATATCGGTGAGTTTTGAGCCAGAACAGCCAAGGGGACAGGCGGCAAGAGAAATCTTAAATTTGGCCTTAACATTCTGGCGCTCAGCGAAACGATCGGCAATTGCCTTATTTAAGACAGTAATATCAATCAGTCCCAAATTACAGTGAGGCTTGCCGACACAAACTCTGGGGGTCGGAAACTTACCCGGCCCCTTAAAATCAGCACCAAGCGGGATAAGTTCATCCTTGATTTCCTGAACCTTTGACTCAGGCACATCAAGCAAACGAATATTTTGCATCGTTGAACAGTATAGTTCCAGACCGTATTTATCAACAAAGGTATAGATTTTGGCCAAAATATCCCGGGACAGTCGACCGGCCGGAAGCAACACCGTTACACTCATCTTTTTTTCACTCATCTCACTAAAACCTCCAAATAAAGAAGTACCCTCTTCTCACATTCTTATTGATTAACATCTCATCTATCAATTTAGACCAAAGCCAATAAAGCGACTGGCCTATTTAATCAAAAAGATATACCAGAAAAAAATAACTCTGACAAAGTTAGCCCTCCCCTGATCCGTAAATATTTATTTTCATTTTCCAGAAATTTCAGTGGATGATTTTGTGCCATACGTGTAAAAGTGTATCTCGATAAAATAATGAAAAAGCCGTTCCAGATCTTGTTGCCGTGGGGAATACTGCTCACTTTTCGCAACAATTACAACTATCTGGATGTTATGCTTTTTATAAAGACATATTTAAGGAGTATCCCATGGGAAACTATGCACATAATCCGTACGGATCAGGGGACAGAGCAGTTCGTTCCATTGATCGTAATCGGGAGAAAGAGCGGCGCATCATGCTCAAGCTGGCACAACAACACTCAGGCGAACTGGCCACGCGTCTGGTTCAGCGCCTTCTGGACTCCCATATTATTGAGACCAATTCTGTTGATGATATCCGTGAACATTTTGATAAACTTTTTCAAAACATGCGTGATATGGACGAATTTGATCTTAACTTCAAAATCGCCCCCCTCAGGCATCTTGCCGCTGATCCAAATTTCATGAGTCTGTATATCACCCAGCATATCATTGAAGATTTGATCAACCACATGAAAATTGAAGATATTTTCGGTGATGACCGAGAAATTTTTCTTGCTGTTGACTCTATTCTTGACAAGATCAGGCCGGGAAATTGATTTAAAAACCAACGCTGAACAAGGGAAATCCAAAGCCACTTAAACACTGCCGTTTAAGTGGCTTTTTCTATGAAAAGATCGCCATGAAAGTCATATTACCAAAACCAATTCATCCCCGCAAAATACCCACTATGCTATACGCCAATGGTAAAGGTGAGATCCTTGACCTGCCAGATGTAGAAATGGCAGGACGGGCAGGACGCTGGTTTTTCAGACCGGAACTAACCGATATCATTCCACTGCCAGAGGGGAGTGATGTCTTTGTTCTACCTAACAGAATGCCCATTGGTATCGACCCCCAAACGGCCGATCCGCTTCTGGTAAATGAAAATCCGGAGGGCAAACATCTTGGTATTCAGGCAGTGGCAGGATTTATGTCCCCGGCCCACACTGCCATCTTCTCAGCAGCCTACGAGAAGGATCAATCAGACCCGCCCCACCTCCCCCTCTTTGCCTACACGGCCATTGGCTGGCTGGATGACCGGTTCTGGGTCTGTGGCTTTCGCAGTGACACCGACAAACGCCAGGAATTTAGCGACTTTTCTGACCAGCAGATTACAAAAGACACCAACAGACAGCTTAAAACCTTTAAAACCAATCGCTTAATTCAACATCTGGGTAAATGCAGCCTGACCTACGGTTGTCCGGCGGCAAAAAACCTCTTTCTTGGTCGCTTTGAGGCCCCGCTACCCACCTCACCCGCCTGCAACGCCAACTGTGTGGGTTGTATTTCCCTGCAACCATCCGGCTGTTGTCCATCAACCCAGGATCGTTTGAAATTTGTCCCCTCACCTCAAGAGATTGCCGAGGTGGCACTGCATCATCTAAAAAATGTGCCCCATGGCATCGTTAGCTTTGGCCAGGGGTGCGAAGGGGAGCCACTCCTGCAGGCCGATACCATCGAAAAGGCCATCATCCTTATCCGTAAGGAGACAAGTAACGGCACGATTAATCTCAACTCAAACTCAAGCCTACCGGAGGCCGTCGTCAGGCTTGCTGATGCAGGGCTTGACTCCATCCGGGTCTCGATGAATTCCGCTCGCAAAGGTTGTCATACCCTCTATTATAAGCCGGAGGGCTTTAACTTTAAAAATGTCCTTGAGTCTATTCTGGCCATGAAAAAGGCCAAGAAACATGTCTCCCTCAATTATTTTATTTTGCCGGGTTTCACCGATGATCCAGCCGAATACGACGCCTTTTGTGATCTGGTAGATCTGTATCGCCCCGATCTTATTCAACTTCGTAACCTTAACATGGATCCTGACTGGTATTTTAACGTGGTGCAACATCCGGCAAAAGACAGGCCCATGGGTTTACAAAATTGGCTAAGTAAAGTAAAGAAACGCTTTCCGGACTTACAATTCGGTTACTTTAACCCGCCCTTATTTTAAGGGTTTACGGTGAATAAACTTTTCATTTATCTCACCACCAGGTCGCAATTGCGCTACTCCCCTACGCGGCCTAAAACCAAAGATTCAGCCCAACGGCTGTATCTTGCAAATCTTCACTGAAAACAAAAAAATGAAAAAACGAATCATCCGCATCCAAGACAGCTTCAAACATTACACCTACGACCAGGACAAGACCTGTACCCCTGAGGAGACCATTACCCGCTTTAAAAAACGCCTCAAGGAAAACAATCTGGATATCCTGAAAGAGATAAAACGCATTGATAACGGCAGACTGGATGTCCCTGTCTATTTCAGTGTCTGTGGTAAAGATGCACTTGCCACCATCGGCAATAAAAAACAGATGGGTAAGGGCTCAACCCCCGAGCAGTCCCGCGCCTCAGCCTGTATGGAGCTTGGCGAACGATTCTCTTTTTTCTCCTTCAAGCAGGACGAAAACAACTTTATTACCGGTACCTACCAGGAAATGGTTGACCAGAAGTACCCTGTCCTGCCCTTGAAAAAATGGCTGGCCTCCGTCCACGACACCACCACAAGTGAAGAGACCCTTAGCAAACTCATTCAGGACATCCCTATTCAGTGGGTCTGGGCCAACAACATCAGCCGTGATGAAGAAACCCTGATGCCCTTTAGCTGGTTTTATGCCATTAACGAGTTCAATGGCCCCTCAGCCGGTAACACCTATGAAGAAGCAATGCTTCAAGGCTTATGCGAGATTGTTGAACGTCACGTCTGCGCTGTGGTTTCCCACGATGAGCTAAAGACCCCTGCCATTGATCTTTCTACAGTTAAAGACCCTGTTTCACGGGAACTCCTGCATAAATTCACCAAACACGGCATTGAGATCTACCTGAATGACTTCTCTCTGGACACAGGTATTCCAACAATTGGCGCCCTGTGTATTGATCGCTCCACCTTTCCGGAAACCAGTGAAATTGTTTACACCGCAGGCACCACCCCAGGGGCAGAGAAGGCCCTTATCCGCGGCCTGACCGAGGTGGCTCAACTTGCTGGAGATTTCAACTCATCGGCAAATTATGTGGCAAGCGGCCTGCCGAAACCCCTCTCTATGGATGAAGTTCCTTACATAACAAATCCGGGCAAGACCATTGCCATCGATGAGATCCCCGACCTCAGTGATGACAATATGAAGGTGGAGCTTGAAAATTGCCTGGAGGCTCTGGCTAAAATAGACCTTGAAGTCTATGTGGTTGATGTTGCTCACCCAGAGTTGCAGATCCCTGCCATCTACACGATTATCCCAGGTTGTCATTTCCGCGAACGCTCACGAATCAGCAATGTCGGCCTGTTTGCAGCAAAGCTTGTCTATGAACGCGCTGAAGATATTAACGTCTCCACCAAGCTGCTTAAAGACATGGGCGAAGTTCTGCCAGAGGCCTATTATATTGAATTTTATCTGGGCAAAAATCTTGCCGAGCAGGGTCTTTTAGAAGAGGCCTTAACTCACTTCAACAAGGCATTATCCCTGCAACCAGAAGAAGAAGACATCCCATACCTCTACTCCTTTATCGGTGACACCCTGAAGAATCTTGGCCGGTTCGATGAGGCCATTGAAGCCATAAATAAAGGTTGCGAACTGGATGACGAACGTCCAGACTTCCACAATATTCTTGGCGTCTGCTACTTTAAACGTGAAGAATATGAAAAGGCCATCGAACGCTTTAAACGCGCCGTGCATCTCCACCCGGCATCCGCCATTGATTATGCCAATATCGGCGTAAACTACAAGATGCTTGGTCAGCGCGATGAGGCCATTAAACATTTTGAACTGGCCCTTGGCATGGATCCTTCCATTGAATTTGCCGCTCAGGGTTTAATTGAACTGGGTTAAGCCAGATCTTTAAAGGCTGGGCAATTTATTTTGCCCGGCCTCCCTCTCCCACCGCCAGCTATTCTCAGGCTATGTCCGCCTAGAATTTCACAATCTGCGCTACCCACAAGGGTTCAAGGTTTAGCCAAGCTAGCGTCATTCTGGAAATTTCGTAGCACTTTTCAGCTGTGTCCGGTTTGAAACGTGCATGATGATTCCTATGCCCCTTTATGGAACGTCATTCTGTACATCCCGTAGTATTTTCTTAACATTTTTGTCTGGTGTTTTTGCCAGTCTTTGCGACGGATGTCGCATGGTAAAAATGACAGGCACAAATGTTTAAAAATCAAGAAATTGCAAGTTCCAACGGACTTGGGTAAACCTTGAACCCGTTCTCCGTTATAAGCTACAAAATCCTACCTAGACATCGCCGATATCTTCTGGCTGACTCCAAACAACAACTAAAATTAGCCATCAAAACCAACCGGCCATTGCTGATTGCCGTTTATCCCCTGGTTCACCTTTCCGCCAATGACCATTTGCGCATAGCCAGCCTTCCTAACATATTCTTAACATTCCCCACATAACTCCCTAAACAAGCCCAGGTATGTTCTTCCTCAATCAAAACATTGAACTGTTTTTAGAGAACTGGGGGTACGGGCCAAACCGTATTGTTTTCTTTCAACAGCTTTTGATTATCCCCAAATTTTATTAATCGTATCTTGGAGAAATTGAGAATGAAGAAGACATTAAAGACAACCGCTTTACTTGCAACCGCACTGCTTCTGCCAACCATGGCAAGTGCCGGCACCGCCACCGATAAAGAAATCCTGGAAAAACTTGAGTACCTGACCAACAAGGTTATGGCCCAACAGGAGCATATTGACGCCCTTGAAGGCAAAGTTGATGACAGTGGCACCAGTGGTTCCACAATCAAACTTGCCAACAAGGCCATTGACCAGCTTAAAATCAAAGCTGATATGCGTCTGCGCTATGAGTATCGTGACCGTGAGCGTGATGGTCAGCCAGATGATAGCAAGAGTCGTTTCCGTACCCGTCTGCGTCTCGGTGGTGTTTGGCAGAACAAGGCAGAAAACTGGGAAGTAGGCGTAGGTCTTGCCACCGGTGGATCTGATGCCACCTCCACAAACGCCACTTGGTCCGGCAATAAAGTTTTCGAAACCACCGACATTCGCGTTGACTATGCCTACGCCAAACATAAATTTGGCGATTTCTCCGTTACAGGCGGTCAACACAAGAATCCCTACAAGACAAGCTGGTTGCTCTGGGACTCAGATGTCCGTCCCACAGGCGTAACCCTTCATTATGGCGCAAAAACCGGGCCATTTGTAACGGCTGGTGGATATGCCGTTCTCTATGACGCAGTAAACGACGGCAACACCGCCAATATGTATGCGGGACAAGCAGGCTGGAACGGTAAAGTCGGCAATGTCAAGCTCACCGTTGCCGGTGGTATGCAAGTATGGAATTCTCTTGTTTCCAAGGCATATGGCCCTGCTGGAAACAAGGACTACGACTACAACGTTGGTGACTTATACACCAAGGCATCCATCCCTGTGGGTAATGTGAAGCTGACAGCCGTTGCCCAGGTATGGAACAACTTTGGTGCCGATGGTAATGTAGGCGAAGGTGTTCTCGGTGGCACCCTCGATCCTGAAGATGAGAACCTCGGTTGGTTTCTTGGGGTTGAAGCCAAGACCGGCAATCTGAAGTTACGGGCAAACTACATGCAAGTTGGTGCTGATTCCCTCTTTGGTGACGTCACAGATTCTGATTTTGGTTCGGGCATATCAAGCACAGATATCGAAGGTTTTGAGCTTGAAGCCATCTACGGTTTCTCCAAGAATCTTGCCGTGGCCTTTGCCTGGAACTCCTACGAGGTAATGGAGCGGAACCTTAATGACAATGCTGAGTTGTACCAACTGGATATGAAGTACAAGTTCTAGTTTTACCCTATCTCCACCCTGGCAGGGCACCCTCCCCTGCACCCTAGGCGACCTTTTCTTGCAGAAAGGTCGCCTTTTTTTGTTCTTTTTACAGGCTTCGCCCTCTGCGCCTTTGCGGTGGATATGGAAAATAGGAACAACCAAAAGGCCTAGCGCCTATAA
>JAJRUT010000012.1 GCA_024277655.1 Deltaproteobacteria bacterium
CAGGGCGGTACCCTGGAGAAATCTGCCAGGAAAATTGCCTGGGCTTGATGATGCACCCCTTGAGCTGATCTTCAGTTGAAACTGCCTCCAAATGTTATATCGTTGTGACGGTTAAACCGTACGCGAAAATCGGTGATAAATAAAACATTTCAGAATTTTGTACGTTGTGTTCGCGGCGGACTAATCGATCCATTTGGGTATGTTGGTCATCTCCAGCAGACACCACAGACCGGTCCACCCGGCACTACCTTTACCCAGAGCGGCATGGGCTTTACCGCAAACAGCACCGTCACTCTCCATTTCCGCAATCCGCATGGCGAGGAGCTGCCGTCCCTTAAGCTTTCACCCGATAGCAATGGCACTTTCTCAACCACCTATATCGCGCCAGCCGACAAGCCTCCCGGCACGTACACCTGGTGGGCGGTGGATGATACTACAGGCGGTATCAGCGAGGTGCTGGGATACCTTATCACTGAGGCGGGGGAGACTGAAAGCGGACTCACTACCAACGACAGCGTTGGCTCCAAGCTGGGGCCGGTTCATCAGAATTTAGGTTTTGGCGAACTGACCAGCGAGAAGAATTTCGATCCGAATAAGGAAACCTTTGTTATTGTCCATGGGTGGAATCCTGAGAATACCACAGCCCTGCCCGGGTGGGTGAAGGAGATGGGTATTGCGATCAAGAATGGTCAGAATTCTCCAGCCCGGGGCAGCAATGTCTTGTACTGGAACTGGCAACAGGAGGCCATGCACGCATATGGTGTGGGCGTCGACGATAAGTCCTGCAATGATTTAATGGGAGTACCTTTTGATAAAACAGAGAACTCCGGTAAGTATCTGGCTGCGGCCCTGCGCAAGGTCCTGCCAGAGCACTATGATGAGAATAGTAATAATATTCATTTCATCGGTCATAGTCTCGGCACCTTGGTGTCGACCTATGCCATCATGTATGCCAAGAAATACGCCCTGCCCTTTGCCGGTCATATCACACATCTAGTCTATCTGGATTCTCCCTGCCGGGGAAAGGGTAGTATTCCAGGTGGCACTTTTCTCCAAGAGAATAAGGAAATAGAAAACAAGGAAAAAGATGAGGAAAAGATTTTTTTCGAGAATTATATATCAGCATATGGCTCCCTCTATGAGGTTGCAGATGTCAACGTCTGGTTAGAAAAGGCTTTTGAGCTTGAACCTCATTCCTATGCATATTACTGGTACATGAGCTCAGTCGGGAATTTCAGTGATAATATTCTTGGCGATTCCTCACCACCAGCCAAAAACACGCATTGGGGCTTTTACTGGTGGAGCAAAGATAATCAGGCAAATGTACCGCCCTACTACAAACAATTGCCTTGGAAGCCACACTATCTCTTGATGGAAGGAAAACCGAGCCATAGAACCTTGAATTTTTATAGTCGTGTTTACGTTGGCCTGGTGGAGGACGTGTATGACTCTATAATTCCAGAAATCAAGAATCAGGTCGAAAAATACGCTGAATGGACCCAAAAAAAAGTGACAATCCTGGCAGCGAAGACCTTTAACACCGTATCCGATGTTGCCGATTATGTGACCGACGCGGCGGGCCATGCAATGTACAGTTCCCTTGGTTACCTGACCCTGAGCCACTCCTCGACAGGGGTGCTGTCCATGCCGATGAACATCCCGGCAGGCGCCAACGGTCTGGCATTCGGGGTTGAATTTCTTTACGGGAGCTCTGACTCCATGCTTGAGGTCTTTCTCAATGATCAGCTTGTCTATCACACCACTGGCGACCAAGCCCTAGGCGAGGGGATCCAGCTCATCCCCTGGATGAATGTGGAGCCGTTTGTCGGTCAAAGCGTCACCGTGACCTTGCGACTTTCTAATCCAAAGGCTGGGGCTAAGGGCAAGATACGGATTGACGACATGATAGTTGCTAAAATAAAAAGTCCCAACAGCTTTCCCTGGAACATGTTCCTGCCGGCAATAACCAAGAGTGGCAACAGGTAGGCACAAGCGGCAAAGCATCGCCTACCTGACCGACAGACAGTGGTGCAGAGTGGTTGATGGACGCTTACGCCTTTACATTATGGCAGAACATGTAGATCAATATTTATTGAGTCAAATGGGGTTTCTCAGAAATGTCTATGCAGAGCGTGCAAAGGAAACACGACTGCTGGAGCGTTATGCACTCATCGCAACTGGGACAATATGGAGTTGGTGTGCCGGAAATGTTGATATGCCGGCATTGAAGCTTCTGCTGTGGGTGCCAGGTATCATAACTTGTCTCTTCGGGATGAGGGCTTACTCAATTTATAAAATTATGATTGCCACACGAAAGCACTTGGCCTCACTTGAATCCAATTTTGGCGTACCTGAAGACTTTGGGTGGGGACTGCAGTTAAAACAACAAGAAGTTGGGCAGCTATATATTGCTGTAGCATTCTGGTTAACTATTCAGATGTTCACTTTGGGCTTTGCTGCCTGGTATACAGTGAAAGGATTCTGATAAATTCATTTTAGAGATAGTCTGCCTCTTATAAAATTAAGAAAAAATGGCGCGGTTTTTTTGGGTCACCAAGAAATAATCGGCATTTGTTAATCACAACATCATCACGATATTGGTACTCTTCAACAATTCGATTCGCCTTGGAGCTCTTGCAGTTCCTTGGATACGAAATAGCGATGATTGACTTTCCTACTCAGCCTTTTGGTCAGTTGCGAGAAAGCGACGGTTATCTCCCGGGCTTTTCGCGAGAAAATTGCATCAACCAATAGAAAGTATTATACAGGCATTGTGGATATGGGGAGTTCATAATGGAAGTTTTTAGAAAGTTAAAAGACCCTTTCAGCGGATTGTCTCATCTGCTTGGTGCATGGCTATCCGTTGCC
>JAJRUT010000013.1 GCA_024277655.1 Deltaproteobacteria bacterium
CGTCCCTGTTCACCTCTTTTTTTGCAGTGTTACCCGTAACTACCGTATTAGCGGTAGCACGCCTCATGAATATATATAATTTAACAGGAACCAGTCGGGCCCAGTTCCTGACTGTTCTGTATTGCCGGTATCAGCAATACAAAGCTAAACATTCTTCAATAGTCAGCACGGTGAGCGGCTTTCGCAGAACATCCTGCACGATTTCTTTTGCTGCCAGGGCTTTTAACTCTGCATAAGAAGTTATTGCGGTCTGTACAACAATATTTGCTGAGAATGGAATATGCCCAGCCTTGATATTTTCTTCCACAATGGACAAAAACTGGTAACCATTTATGCCGGCCATCATGATATCCAAAAATACCAGATCAAAGGGCTGGGTGAGGTAAAAGAAGACAGCCTCGGAGCCGTTATCAACACTGATGATTTCAATATCAGGTCTCTTTTTGGTGATAACAGTTTCCATGATCCTGCTATTTACAGGGTTATCCTCAATAACTAAAATTCTTTTCATCATCACGTCTAGTCCTTATCAGGTGGAGATCTCAGGAACTTTTCCCTTAAGAATCTGAAGGATATCTTGTAATAAGAGCCGCATATCAACAGGCTTTTTCACATAACAACTAATGCCACTATCAAGTACTGTCTCTGGATCAATACTGGTGCTGTAACCGGACAAAAGAACAATCGGCATCTCCGGTCTAATGGCGAGGATATCCTTGGCAAGTTCCAGTCCTGTCCGGCGCGGCATGGTTTGGTCGGTAAGAATAAGATCAAAAGAGTCCGGTTTGGCAGTAAATAAATCCAGCGCAAATTGGCCATCAGCAGCTAATGTTACCTGATATCCCCAGGCTTCAAGCTGTAGTTTATATAACTGGCGTATGGCTTCTTCGTCGTCTACTACTAGCAGATGCGCATGGTTTGCAATTACTGGAACTCTGTTTGTAAAGAATTCCAGTTTATCCTGACGGTCAATTGTATCATGGCTGACTGGAAGGAAAACTGTAAATTTAGTGCCTTTGCCAACCTCACTTGCCACCTTAATCATGCCGCCATGTTGAGTTACCAGGTCTTGCACCACGGAGAGACCTATACCCGTACCTTTATTGACACCCTTTGTTGTGAAAAAGGTTTCAAATATTTTGGGTAGAACCTCTGGAGAGATACCAGTCCCAGTGTCTGTTACAGATAGCCTAACATAATCGCCAGGAGCCAATTTGTGGCCAGGGGAATGATCAAAATTCGCTGCATTTAACTCAACAACCTCAAAATCAATGGTAAGCTGTCCTTTTTCAGCCATGGCATGGCTGGCATTGAGGCAGAGGTTAAGGATAATTTGCTGAAGCTGCGTTGCATTGCCCCAAATTGTGACGTTATCTCCTCTGAATGTTGTGTGGATGACAACGCTGCTTGGTATGGTTGCCTTTAGTATGCCAAGGGCTTCGTGAATAATTTGCCTGGGCTTTAAGAGAGTTTTCCCATGACCTGTTTTACGACTGTAGATAAGGATTTGTTTCACCAAGGCCTTGGCCCGCTTTCCAGCCACTAGAATCTGACCAATATCTTTATATGTTTGGCTGGTTTCAGGCGTCTCAAGAAGGGCTAATTCACCATAACCAAGAATGGCAGTGAGAATATTGTTAAAATCATGGGCTATGCCACCGGCCATTACACCAATAACTTCCATTTTACGGACTTGTTGCAGCTCTCCCTCTAACTTGATTTTTTCCTGCTCACTGTCTTTGCGAACCGTGATATCGCGTACTATGGAAATCACCAGCGAATCGTAATCCTCATAATCCACACACTGCATAAAAATATCAACCGGAATCAACCGACCATTTTTATGCTGATGAACGGTTTCAAAATTCACACTTTTCTTTACACCTTCGATTAAGGGAGATAACAATCCCCGAAACTGCTCTTCATTAAATTCTGGTTTAATATCCAGTGGTGTTATGGTCATTAGTTCATCTTTACTGTAACCCAGCTGGTTTATAGCACCACGATTGACATAGAAGAAAGTGAGGGTATCCGGTCTGAAGATAAAGACAGCATCTAATGTTTGATCCAGGGTGTAGAGCAGCTGTCTGTTTTCTCTGTTTGTTTTTTCACGAGCAACAACTTCACCGTGCAGCAGCGTAATATGACGTTGCAATGCTGCGGTTTTCCCCTTAAGCTGGCGTTTAAAGTACCACACGCCCACAAGGGCAATGAGCAGCAGAGCAGGTAATACAATAAATCCTAGAAATTTCAGTAATAACGCAATGGAGAACGGTGGCGAGGGGAGAATGGGAGTGAACCATTTATTATATAGTTGCTCGTAGGTGCCATTGGCAATGACAAGAGCCAGGCCTTCGTTGAGTCGGGCCAACAGCTCTGTGTTGCCCTTCGGGACTGCAAAACAAAATTTCTGCTGGAAACCACTTAGTGATATAGTTGTGGGTTTAAGGCTTGACTCATTTATTGTTTCAAGGGCTTTAACGTTTGTGATATGCAGCTGTTTTAATAATTGTAAACCAACAAGATACTGTATAACAACGGCATCATGCCGTCCAGAGGATAGTATCTGCATGGCCTCACTAAAATCTTTAGTGGTAAAAATCTTTGTTGAGAGATTATGGCCCACCACATACTCATGGGCAGTATCTCCCTCCATGACCAATATTTCCTTTTCTTGCAGATCTTTGATGGTTTTGATTGTTTTATTATTTTTACGGATAAAGACCGTGCCATGCATGGTTAGGTAAGGAATTGTAAAATCATAGACCTTATTCCGCTCAGGCGAATAAGACACCAGGGGCAGAACATCCAATGCGCCAACCGCCAACTGCTGTTTAAGTGTTGCCCAGGGGCCAACCTGGAAAGAGAGACTATGACCGGTAATATCGGCCACCGCCTGAAGCAGATCCACCGAAAAGCCGGCAGCCTTCCCGTCTTCTTGAACAATGGCGAAAGGGGGATAGTTAAGTTCACTGGCAGAGCGTAAGTGGTGGGGAATATCATGGGGGGTTGCAGAGACAACGGCAGGACAAAGGGGCGTGACAAAAAAACATATAACAATGCAAAAATAAGTGATTTTAAATTGAGTGAATGTCATTTCCACAGCCCTTTATCCCTGTTGATTATTCTGCTATTTTCAATTTTTTCTTTGTCGGATTCTTTTTGGCCTTTGTTTTTCCAGCAGGCTTTTTCTTATCACCCATGGCCGTGAAATCAGCCATTTCATCACTGTCAAGCAATTGGCTCACATTCAGCATGGTGATGATGCGTTTGCCACCGTCAAGCTTACATATACCATCCATAAACTGATTGCCTGACCCTGTTACGATGGCTGGGGTTTTGTCGATATCATTTTTAGACAAGCGCATTACTTCATTTACCTGATCCACCAGTACACCGGTTTTACTGCCGGAGATATCCACAATGACGATTCGTGATTTATCATCATTTTCCCTTGGATCCATACCAAAGAGATTACGGATATTTAAGACCGGGATGATATTGCCTCTCAGGTTTGTCACTCCGTCAATAAATGAAGGTGCCTTGGGGATTTCGGTGATCTCTTCCAAACGATTGATCTCCTGCACATCCATGATACGCAAGCCATACTCCTCCTTATCCAGGAGAAACGTTACCAACTGTTCTTCTTCGAGGCTTTGCTCCTCCAGGGTTTTAGCATCTTCGTCGCCTTCAGCCATGACCTCCTCCTCGCTCTCATCATCTGCTGTGTCTGTTGCTATTTCTATTTCTGCCAGGGCCTTGTTGTCACTACCTGTCAGGATGGCACCTTCGTCCATAATGAGGATGAGCCGTTTGCCCTCATCAAGTTTAGCTACCCCGCGAATCTCGCTTTTGACAGTTTTGGCAATGGTTGGCGTTTCATTGATAATGGATTTTGATACCCGTATAACCTCATTAACATGATCAACCAGATAGCCCACTGTAAGTTCACCATCGTCCACTACTAAAATTCTCTGATCTTCATGTATGTTGGCCTCAATTACCTTTTTAAGGTTGTCCAGTAGATTGAGGTTGGATTGAAGCAAGGGTTGCACCTTTTGTTCAAATTGTTCCATTGCCTCATCTATTGAGATTTTGGCAAGTTGTAACAGAGGCTCTGCACTCTGGTGGAGCATTGTGTGCGGCCCTCGAAGTTCTTTTAATTTATTTTGGATCTCCTGGCTGGCGGTGTTGAACTCTTCCATCCACAGACCAAACTCACAGCGCCTGGGATCGGTTTCTCCCGTGAATGTATTGCCTGTACTCAATGATGTTGACAGCTCCTGAACCCAGGAGCTGTGACTGGCTTTAATGGTATCAATATTGGTAATATGTTGTCGTGCCATAACATCCATGCCCAGTAGATTACGCAGGTCAACTACGGGCATCAACTTGTTACGAATAGTGAAAAGACCTTTTACAAAGTCCGGTACATTTGGCACTTCGGTAATCTCTGTTACCCGTAAAATTTCATTCACTGCATTAATGTCAAGGGCGTATTCCTCAAGTCCAACCTGAAAGGAGACTAATTGTTCCATTTCAGATGCATCATTCTCAGTCCCGTCATCTTTTGAGCTACCACCTCCGGTGATACTGAGACCGGTACTATTCTCCTCAATCTCAATATTAATGATCTGTTCGAGGTTAAGGGCCATAATCAGCCGTTTACCCTTATCAAGGGAAACAACCCCGGATAGGAACGCATCATCCACGCCACGGCAGACACCGGGGGTGTCTTCAATGGCAGTGCCATGGAGTCTTAATACCTCCCGCATATTATCAACAATGATACCTGTTGAAGTACCAGAGCTTTCAACCACCAGCATTCTCGATTGATCCGTTGGCTCAATAGGCTCCAGTCCAAAACGACATCTGGTATCAATCACCGGCAGGACACTGCCCCGCAGGTTACAAATCCCGGTGGCATATTCCGGGCTTCGCGGAATGGGAGTGACTTCAGGAAGGCGGACAATCTCACGCACTGCATGAATATCGACACCAAACTCCTCCTCTCCCAAACCAAAGACCACTAGCTGGCCGTCGTCTCCGAGGGTTTGTTCGTTTGATTCTATAGTAGACATGATTACTCCTGATGAATTTTGATTTCTATGATTTCTTTGATTGCGCAGGCATCTTTCATCACATATTCTGCATTTCATCTGCCTGACTGGCGATTTCATCAATGGCCTCGGAGATAGTTTCCATGCCTCTATGGCCTTCATCGGCAGCTTTGCTGGCCTGTTCGGAGGCGGTCAGCGACGTGATGGCACCCTCGGCTATAGATTCCACGGCTTTATTGGCCTGTACCAGGGCTGCGGTTGACTGGGTTACGCTCGCTGAAATTTCAGCAATGCCCTTCTGGATTGCACTGGTAGATTCTTCGAGCTGGAGTAGATTCTCGGTTGTAGCTTTGGCTCTCTCAACCTCCCGTGCAGCATTGGTTCCGGCCATGTCAATATCTGCGGCAACGAAAATAATTTGGGCGGCCATGGCCCGCACCATGTCTTTAATTTTTTCAGCATTTTGGGAGGAATCATTGGCCAACGTACGAATATCACTAGCAACCACTGAAAACCCACGACCAAATTCACCGGCCCGTGCTGCCTCAATGGAGCCATTGACTGCCAGCATATTTGTTTGCAGGGTGACATTAACAATCTGATCAACAATTTTATCGATATTATAGGTTTTTTCTTCCAGGAGTTTAATGTTGGCTGATGATTTGACTGATTCCTCTGCAGATGCACCAATATTAGCAATCATAGTATCAATATTGGTCTTATTGGTACCCAGAAGCTCCGTTAACTTATCTATCTTAGCAAGAGCTTCTTCTGACATGCTGTTCATGTCATCGGAGGCGATGGAGAGATTTGCCCCCAGTGTCTGACTCAATTCGGAGATCTCACTTTGAATTGTTGCAGCCTTGGTGATCTGTTCAATGGCAGACATAATCTGCTGGGAGGCAGATGTTGCCTCTTCTATATTGGCGGAGAGCTCTTCGGCTGCGGCTGCCACCTCTTCAGCCGATTTTTGAGTATCCGTGGCATTCTTCAGGGTTGCTGTCAGCTCACCAAGCTCGGTGCCTGCGGCCTGCATCTCTGCAAATGCCTTGTTTTGTTCTGTCACGGCCTTGGATGCCTGTTCGGCTGCCCCGGATGCCTCTTCGGCACTGCTGGCAATCTCCTCTGCTCCTTTTAAAAATTCATCAGCCCCATCGAGGGTTACTTGGGCTTTTTCGGTAATTACCTTGGAATTTGCCGCAATTTCGGCAAAGCCATTGTTAATGCTGTTTAGATCACTGGTGATGGTTTTGGCCTTTTCCACTTCTTCCAAACCTAATTCACCGGCTTTTTTGACAGCTACAACCACCTCTTGTACCTGGGACTGAATCTCATCGACTACACCACGAATTCCCTTGGCGCTTTGCTCAGAAGTCTCGGCCAGATTACGTACCTCATCGGCAACCACTGCAAACCCACGACCATGTTCGCCAGCCCTTGCAGCCTCAATGGCAGCATTGAGGGCAAGCAGGTTAGTCTGGTCAGCAATACGAACCACAGCCCCGACAATCTCACCAATTTCATCCGATTTCTGCACCAACTCATCAATCGTATCTGCTGATTCTAATTTGGCCTCGGCAGCACTGGATACCCGGGTGATCAAACCGTCGATGTCACTGATAGTAGTTCTGGATAATTCCTGTAAAACAGCTACCTCATCAGCTGATTTCTGGGCAATGTCATTGGCTACCTTCCCAGCTGTTTGAATCTGGACAATGGCAGAACGAGACTCTTCAGAGCCAGCTGCTGCCTGCTCGGCCGCACTTGCAATACTCTCCATATTACTGCCAAGTTGTTCTGAGGCTGCCCCGGCTTGGTCAAGGGATGCGGCCATCTCTTCGGTGGCCGAGGCCATCCGCTCGGCAAGTTGCTGTTGTCTGGCCAAAGTACGAGCCTGGACCTTTTGCTGGGCAAGGCGCTTGGCGTTATCGCGTTTTGTGGTGATGTCGTCTCCTGCGCCTGATTTTCTAGCCACTCCGGTTCCGGGTCGTGCAAGTTTCTTCGCCATGGTACTTCTCCTTTGAAAGGTTGTTGGGTTGGGAGCTCTGATCCCATAAAAAAGTATTTGTTTTTGTTCAACTGCTCACTTCATGCTCAATACTGATCTCGGCATTCTTGTGAGTATCAAGGTCAATGGCCGATACGGTAAGAATTTCGTTGAGATCAATGGCAAATGTTACGTCAATATTTGGTGCGCCTTTTTGCTGTCCCGGGGCAACATTCAGATTAAAATTGCCTAGATCGACAAGTGTGGGGCTGTTATTTACTCCTTGTTGTTGAACAACCTGAATGGTGACTTCCTCCTGGTTGTCGGTGGCGGTGGTAAACAGTTTGGTGGTTGCCGTGGGAAATAGAGAACCCGCTTCAACCAGTTTTTCAAATTCGCCCTGATGATTTAAGATTCCAAGATCATGGGAGGTAATATCGTTAAATTGGATATCCGCCAGTTCGCCGCTCAAGATCCCCGCCATCACTGCTGCACCGCGGGCCACGGCCTCATCCTGATTAATAGCTTTTTTAATAAGATCGGGTTGGGTGCCTTCGGGATCAAGGATGTCTAAAAGAAGGGATTCTATGGCGGGAATACGTGTGGATCCCCCCACCATAATCACCGAATCAACCCAGTCGGTGGTAAGTTTACATTTGCTGAAAGTATCTAAGATGAGTGTTTTTATTTCTGCCAGCAGTGGTTCTATCAGATCAGTAAAAACTGAACGACTTATAGTTTTATTAAGATGCAACGGCCCGCTGTCGGTCATGGTGATATAGGGTATCATCATGGTGGCTTCCGGGCTTGAAGAGAGATCAACCTTGACTTTTTCCGACTGGATGACCAATTGTTGAAAGGCAACATTGTCAGCACTTAAATCACAGGAATGGCTTTCTTTAAAATCCTGTAGGATGTGATTGATGATCTGTGTGTCAAAATTAACCCCGCCAATGGCAGTTGAACCACCCACAGCCTTCACCTGAAAGACCTTGTTTTGGTATTCAACAAGAGTAATATCCAGGGTACCACCCCCCAGATCAACCACAAGTAACCTGGCATCCGGTCGATTACTGCCGCAACTGTAGGCAAGGGCAGCAGCCGTTGGTTCATTTAGCAGTTTACGGACTTTAATCCCTGACATTCCTGCGGCATGCATGGTGGCCCTGCGTTGATTATCGTCAAAATAGGCGGGTACGGTTATTACCGCATCAGTAATATCCTGGCCTAAATATTCCTCACCATTTTCCTTGAGCCGTGCCAGAATCAGGCCTGATATTTCTTCAGGTAAATAGTTCCGACCGTTTAAAGGGTATTTTTGTTGTGTACCCATGGCCAGTTTGACATTGGCCACGGTTTGTTCACTGTTCAGCACCGCCTGATTTCTGGCCATCTCACCTATAATTTCTTTGCCATCGGGCTTGATACAGACCACAGACGGGGTGGTGCGGCTCCCTCGTTCGTTGGGGATTATCCGTGGACTACCATCTTTTATAAATGACACCAGTGAGTTGGTGGTACCAAGATCGATGCCAATAATTTTAGGTATATGTTTCTGTTTTGATTTTTGCATTCCCTTTCTCATAGCGTTTTGCTGAACTCTGCGAATTTCCTGTCTTCCACCATGATATGCCTGGTCAGCCATCTGTAAAAAAACGTTTCAAATTGTGTCGCTTGTTCTGGTTTGTCAATGCCATCTGCTGTGATGTTGTTCAGCAGTGAAATAAGGTCGCTATGTATCTGAATATGTTCTTTGTAAAGAGGGAAGTGTAAGGCTGCCATATACTCCTCCTCCGTTTGAAAATGATCCAGAGTGTATTTGTAGAGCTTAAGTACCACTGCTTTTTTTTCGGCAATCGTTACCATCTGCAGTTCATTTCCCAAGGTAAAAAGATACTGATATTGCTGGCCTATCTGTTCATTTCCGACGGAATATTTTTCATCCCATTCAAATTTGATTGCCATCATTGCAACTCCCTTTGCGCATTGTTTCTTTTCACTGTCATTTTATTTTCCTGATGTATTTTCGGCAATTTTGTCAACCAGATCCTGATAATCCTTTGCCCCTATGCTACGTTTGGAATACTCAAAAATCGTTTGCTTATAGGCCGGAGATTCAGCTAGTTTGATGTTGTTGCGGATTGCAGGCATAATGATCTGTTTGCCAAAATTCGTTTCGATCTCCTGTTGGATTTTTTGCGATGTTTTGATCCGCTTATTAAAAAATGTAGGAATAATTCCGCAGAGATGCAGCGTTTGATTAACTTCAGCGTTGAGCCGATAAATAACCCGCATCATCTCAGCTAAGCCTTCCATGGCAAGAAAATGAAAAGGCATGGGAATATAGACTTCATGGGCAGCTACTAAAGAGGTGGTCATCAACACCCCAAGGGTTGGTGGCGGGTCAATAAGAATATAATCGTAAAATTTGAATTGAGAGGCTAGTGCATCGGCAAGTATCACAACACTTTCCTTATTGATTTCTGCGCCAAGTTCATAACTGCCAAGATCCCGGGACGAAGTAATGATTGCCAGATTGGGCAGCCTACTTTTTTCTATTGCCTGCTCTATTGGGATATTTTGTTTGAGAACCTCAGCGACTGTGACTTTTTGATTGATGGAGCCAGAGGCCAAAACGGAGGAGGCATGAGCCTGGGCATCCATATCAATAAAAAGTACAGATCCCTTTTTGCTGAGACCATGAGCACAGTTGATTGCTGTTGTGGTTTTTCCGCTGCCTCCCTTGCGATTGGCAAAAATGATTACCCGTGTATCCATTAGTATTTCACCATCTGTTTCGTAACTTCTCAATAACCCCGTGATTATGCCTTGCCAGAGAGCAAATCCGGCAGGTAAGGAACAGTGTTGTTTTTTTTGAGCCGGTCACCAAGAAATTCCCAAAAAGAGAGCCCCTGCTTTTGGCAGGTTTTTTTCA
>JAJRUT010000014.1 GCA_024277655.1 Deltaproteobacteria bacterium
GTCAAGGAGAAAGCCTGATTGGCAGTCGTCTTCTTTGAGGCGCTCTTCCATGATGCCCATAATCAGGGCGTCAGGGACGAGGTCGCCACGGGTCATATAGCCGTCGGCCTCTTTGCCAAGCTCGGTTCCGGCGCGAACGGCTCCACGCAGGATGTCGCCGGTTGAGATTTGAACATAACCGTCAAGTTTGGTGAGCATTTTTGCAACGGTGCCTTTGCCAGCGCCGGGGGCGCCCAGGAGAATAAGTTTCATGGTGTGATCCTTAATTTATGATGAATGGGGTGGTGTTATTTGCATGTTTAAAGCGCGATACTATACCTATAAAGTGATCTTTCGTAAAGAAAACATGCCAGGAAGTTGATAAAAGGATCTCTCTCTTTTGAGATTACATGAAATCCTGACTGGACACCATCTAAGACAGGGCAAAAAAAAACGGCGCCAGGGAGGGCGCCGTTTTGATGTTTCTCTGTGGGAGGCAGAGAAACAAGGAGAAAAATGAAGAAGAGACGATTTTTGTCGTCATAGTTAGTAGGATGCGCCTGTAAAAAAAAAGTTCCGCAAATAGTATTTTTTTTCAAAAAAGGTGGGGACTTGACTCTTCCCTTATTCAGTCTGTACAATAGTTTCATGCTCTCTCCATGCCGATTTTTGTCCACCATACTGCTGTTTTCATGCTGCACCTCCGTTCAAGTGTTAGCTGCTGAGGAGGGTGGTGATGTATTTGGTATGAGTCTTGAGGAGCTTGGTCGTATGGAGGTATCAGTTGCAACCGGTCAGAGGGAATTGCTCCTCGATGCCCCTGCGGTTATTTCTCGCTACTCCACTGATGATATGGCAAAACTTGGCCTGCGTACCTTGCGCGATATTCTCAGTTTTGTCCCCGGTGTGGTCAATCAAAATGGCATCAATGGTAATATGCCGGTCATGGTGCGTGGGGTTAGTGAGGGGTTTAATCAGAAGGTTCTTTTCCTCCTTGATGATGTCCCTTACTGGATGCCATCCCACGGTGATATCCCCCTGCTCGGTATTCCCATTGAGGCCATTGAAAGTGTGGAAATTATTCGCGGGCCTGGGGCGGCCTATTACGGCACCAATGCCACGGGTGGGGTTATCAAGGTGGTCACCCGCAAGGGCCAGGGTCCTCAGGATAATCGTTTGAGTGGTTCAGTGGGGTCCCACGGCCTTGTGCGCGGCAGTGGTTATGTGGGTGAGCAGCTGGACTCTGATCTGTACTGGTCTGCTGCCCTGGAGCTACAGCGGGATGATGGTTATGATGGTTATTTTGACTCTGCAACTCCTATTCCCTCCTCCTATCCTGCCGACACTCCGACCACAGGTGATATCAACAAGAAAGAGGAAATCGCCTCCTTTCTGGGTCAGCTTCAGTATCATGATACTCGCGTCATGTTGTCTGTCTTTCAAACCACGACCTCAGGGGTGGCCGGGGCATCTACCCTGTTGAATGAGAATGATCTGGAGTATGAGTCTTTTCTTCTCCACCTGAGTCAGGCTTTAACGCTTGGCAAGGTAAGGGGCAAGGTGTACACCGACTATAATCGTCATTACCTCACCTACTACACCGATTATTTTAGTGGTGGGAATAGCGGTGGCTTTCGTTTTAGTGATCACGATGAAAATTATCGCTGGCGTTCAGGAGCTGAGGGGCGTTTGGACATAACGTCCGATTTTGGGATGATGCTTGGCGGGGAGTATGAGGAGCGTTCAACCAGTCCTTACGAGGTCTATAGCGATGGCTCAGCCGCGCCCCTTGGTACTATCCTTAATCATGAAAATATTATTGAAAAATCAGCCTTTGCCGAGCTTGACTATTCCCCCTATCTGGCCTGGCGTTTTCTGCTGGGCGGTCGTTACACCAATAATGACACAAGTGGTGAGGATATTACTCCCCGGTTAGCCGTTGTTTATAATTTCGCTAGTCGCCAGTCCCTTAAACTTCTCTATAGTGAGGGGTTTAACTCGCCAAGTTTTACCCAGCAGTTTGCCGATTTTCCCGGTGTGGTTGTGGGGGATGAGGAAATTAAACCGGAGAGAATTAAGAATACCGACTTTGCCTACAGCTATGTTGGTGGCAAGACACTTTTTGTGGCTAATATCTTCTATTACCGGGCGGAGGATTTTATTCAGAAGGAACGACCAAACAACGTTATTAACTTCTTTAACGGTGACCCCTTTGAACGATATGGGTGTGAGGTAGATTTCCAGTATAAGGGAGCCGACGGGTTGGCCCTTATTGCAAATGGGGCGTATCTGTACCAGGGTAACAGTGACCGTGATTATGCCTCACCGTATTCACCACGTTTTACCGGTGGTGTTGGGGTCAATGGCTATCTTGCCGAGCACCATAACCTTGGTGGTTCTCTGCGCTACACCGGACAGCGGCATGGTGTGGCATCTATGACGGTGGTTAACCTCAACTATCAGTATGAGATGGCCGACTATCAGTTCTTTTGCACCCTGCGCAATCTCTTTGATCGGCAACTGGTCAATCCAAACGTTGCTGATTTTGATGACCGTCGCATTGATGGCGGTGATGGCTTTAATTTTTTGCTTGGGTTTAAATTCTTTTTGTAGGCGACCGTAACTGCCGTTTCGCGTTTATATTATTGTGCTAGTGCTTTTCGTTCTTTATCGTTATTATTGCTTCCATGTCAACTCCCCCTGTTAAATCATCTGCCATTGCCTGTGTTCTGATTGATGGTGACAAGATCCGCCAAATCCGTCAGGAGCAAGGGTTTACCCAGCTATATGTGGCAACCTCCCTTGCTATCACCACCGATACGGTTTCGCGCTGGGAAAATAAACGTTCCCCCAGTATCAAGCTGGAGAATGCCGAGAAGCTTGCTGAGGTGCTTGGGGTGGAGCTTGAGGCGATTACCCGTCTCAGCGGTTCTGAACCAGAACCACCCCCGGCAATTGCCCCGTCACCTGTTGCCCGCGATGATAGCAAACCTTCCCTGGTGAGTTTCAAAGGGCTATGGGTGTGGCCTTTTTTGCTGATTGCCTTGGCGGTGGGGTTACTGGTGTATAAAAAGGATACCGGACTGGTGGCAACTCCAGTGAAAGTAACGGCAGAGCGCCTGCTACCAAGGCATAGCTCTCCCCATCTACCTTTTCCTGTTCTGCTTCGTGTCCACGCGGCTGAGCAGGCGGTGACGTCCTTTATTCTCCAGGAGTCGTATCCGGAGTCGTGTATTGTTATTGGTGGCCTACCCGCCTTCACGGCCCAGGGTGAAAACGGGGTGAAGTGGATAAGCACCACCGGCGGTGATGATCTTTATTTTGGTTATTTGGCAAGTTCTGGTGGCACGGCCCGCAACGGTGAAAAACTCGTGTTTGCTGGAACGCTCCTGGTGGATAACAAGGAACAGCAGGTAACTGGTTCCACCAGTATTGAAATGCTGGATTACCACTGGGCCGATCGCAATAACGATTATCGCATTGACGACAACGAAATTTTAACCATCTACAGTTCCTTTGAACTCTTTAAGCAGATGGGTGTTGATATTGATAAGATTCAGGCGATCTGGGCCGGATACGGTTACCGTTTTGATCCGGATCTGAAAGAATTTATAGTTGTGAGTGAAGCAACGGCAGGTGGAGAATAAATTATGGCATATGCACTTAGACAGGAGCGTCTGTATTTACTGGTTGGGTTTGTCTTTTTCATTCTGACAACCTGTCTGTGCCAGTTATCTTTGGCGGCTGAGGGCGAGATTACGGCGCGCTACAGTCAGCCAAGGGGGACGAAAATAAAATGGTCCATCACCATTCCCAATCCGCCCCCAACAGCCGTTATTGTCATCCAGATGATTCCCCCAGGAACCGATATAGTCTCTGCATCGCCAGCCTATTCCTCCTATGACAAGAAGACGGGGACAGTCAAATGGCTTTTAAGTGGCGTACATCCAGGCAAGGTGGTGATGAGTATGCAACTCTCCAGGCCCATCCGGAAAAAAGGTGAGATCCACGGTAAAATCATCTTTCAGGATAGATCCGCAAAACCCACAGCCTCAACCTCAATGGTGCTTACCCCGAAAGCGCGGAAAAAGGCGATTGAGGGATGTTAGGGGGCAGGATTTAGAAGTGAGGATTTAGGATTTAGGAGAGGGATAAAAAGCTACTACCGCCTGCGGCGGTGTTCTGTTAGGTCTGCGAAGTCTTCGCTATCTGTGAGGATTCAAGGTTTACCCAAGGGAGCGTCATTCTGGAAATTTCGTAGCATTTTTGATCTTTTTGTTGGCTCTTACTGTATCAGTCTTTGCGAGGGACTCGCATGATACAGTAAGGGACGGCGAAAAGAGCATAAAAATCAAGAAATTTCAAGTTCAAGCTGACTTGGGTAAGCCTTGAATCCGTTTTCCTGTGATCTGCAAAATCCTCACCGGACACCGCTGATTATTTTTCAGCTTCCCCTCAGTTAATGTCCCTAATTTTAGCTATTCCCAGCTAAGCGCATTTTTCGGGCAATTTTTAATTGCCTCGTCAACTTCGGCTGTATCATACTGGTCTCGCTCAACCACCTCGATAAAGTCGAGGTCTTCATTGTAGACAAAGGTGTCCGGGCTGATATCGAGACAGCCGTCACAACCATTACACTCGCTTATATCAATCACTGGTATTTTCCCCATCGCTACCCCCCCTCCAGGAAATTAGTAGGAATAATTACTAAGTGTAAACTTTTTAAGAGAAAAGTCAATGCGGAAATGTCTGGGATATTTTGCCTAAAATCTGAGTTTACTCTGTAAGCTCGCCAATCACCTCCACCATAACCTCGGCCAGTCTGGTGAGTTCCGGCGGGGAAATAATATAGGGTGGCATGATATAGATGAGTTTGCCAAAGGGGCGGATCCACACCCCTCTGTCGACAAATTTTTGTTGCACCACCGCGACATCAACCGCACTCTGCATTTCCACCACCCCAATGGCACCCAAGACCCGTACGTCAGCAACGCCTGACAGATCGGCGCATGGACTGAGGAGTTGCTTCAGCCTTGCTTCAATGGTTTGAACCCGCTCCTGCCACGGAGACTCTAACAGGAGCTTGATTGAAGCGTGGGCAACACTACAGGCCAGGGGATTAGCCATAAAGGTCGGGCCGTGCATAAAAACGCCAGGTTCTCCAGCTGAAATGGTACCTGCGACATCATCTGTGGCAAGGGTGGCGGCAAGGGTCATGGTGCCGCCGGTTAAGGCCTTGCCCACACACATAATGTCGGCAGATATCCCGGCATGATTACTCCCAAAGAGTTGGCCGGTACGACCAAAACCTGTGGCAATCTCATCGAGTATCAGCAGGATATTGTGTTGATTACAAAGCTCCCGCACCTGTTTAAGGTATTCTGGATGGTAAAAACGCATCCCTCCGGCCCCCTGGACGATTGGTTCCAGAATGACGGCGGCAATTTCGCTCTTATGTTGGCTGATTAAGCCTTTAAATGAATCGAGGCACTCCTCCTGCCATACATCATAAAAGCCACATGATATATGCTCGGCAAAGAGGTGGCGGGGCATAAGGTCTTGAAACAGATGATGCATGCCATTTTCAGGGTCACACACCGCCATGGCCCCGAAGGTGTCACCGTGGTAGCCGCCCCGGACGGTAAGCAGGCGCGATTTCGCCGGCTGTTTTTTGGCCTGCCAGTATTGCATGGCCATCTTGATTGCCACCTCCACGGCCACTGAACCTGAGTCGGCAAGGAAAATCTTGGTGAGTGGCTCTGGGGTAATTCGAATAAGATCCTGGGCCAGGGTGATGGCAGGTGCATGGGTAATGCCGCCAAACATAACATGGGACATCCGGCTCAACTGGTCGCTGATTGCCTGGTTGAGCACCGGGTGGTTATAGCCATGGATTGTTGCCCACCATGATGACATGCCATCAATAAGAACCCTGCCATCAGCAAGGTGCAGGTGTACACCGGATGCTGACTCAACCTCATATACCGGCAAGGGATTCTTGATGGAGGTGTAAGGATGCCAGATATGTTGTTTGTCGAAGTCGAGAAGGGTCATGGGCCTGTCTGGGTATAAAATTTTTACATGGATGGACAGGCTGGACAGGCTGTTTTCTTTTTTTTTATCCTGCCCATCCTGTTTATCCATGTAAATAACCTACGCCTGTGTGTTACGGATCTCCGCAAGTAATTCCCTGCCGCCATTATTCAGGGTGGCAAGGCCGAGCATCTCACCGAGTTTTTCGGCCATTGTCCGGTCGCCGGTGACAGTGTCCTTAATCATGGTCTTGCCGTCAAGGCTGACAAGGCCACCGGTGAGGCTGATTTCGTCGCCATTTAAGCTGGCCATGGCAAAGGCCGGAATAGAGCAGCCA
>JAJRUT010000015.1 GCA_024277655.1 Deltaproteobacteria bacterium
CTTTTTTGAAGACGAGGGGTACCTAGTTCTTAAGGCCGCCAGTGGTGAAGAGGCCTTGGACGTTCTTCGTCATGAGCAGATTGATGCCTGCATTGTTGATATGCGTCTGCCTGGCATTGATGGTAATGGGGTGATTCGTACTGCCATGCAAGAGGGCTTATTGCACCGTTTTCTGATTCATACCGGAAGTGCTGATTACCGATTACCGGATGATTTACTGGCAATGGGAATGAGCGAAAAGCATGTTTTTCTAAAACCGATTTTGAAAATGGGCGCGCTTGTTGATGCGGTTAAAGTCCTGCTTGGTGATGGCTGATGGGTGTTACCGATAGAAAAAAGATCCTCACGATTGATGATGAGGATGCGTTGCGCCGTTCTATCCAGATTTTTTTGGAGGATGAAGGGTTTGAGGTTTTCGAGGCCAGCAATGGTCGCGATGGTCTTGAGGTGTTTAACCAGACGAAGCCTGATCTGGTTTTGGTCGATCTGCGTATGCCGGAGATGGATGGTCTCGCGGTGATCCGGGTGTTGGCCAGGGAAGTTCCTGATATTCCTGTCATTGTTGTTTCGGGTACCGGTGTGTTGGAGGATGCCATTGAGGCAATTCGAGCCGGTGCCTGCGATTATATCACCAAGCCCGTAACTGATATGCTGGTTTTGGAGCATACTATTCGTAAGGCGCTGGAAAAGGCGGAACTTGTGGCTGAAAACCGGATGTACCAGGAGCACCTTGAGGAGCTTGTGGCTGAGCGCACGGCTGAACTTCAGCAGGCCCAGAAGATTGAGGCCATTGGCACCCTGGCTGGGGGGATCGCCCATGATTTTAATAATATTCTCACTGGTATTATCGGTTTTAATGAACTGGCCATCATGGTGTGCACGGATAATAAAATTAAAGGTTATATGGAAGAGATTCAAAAAGCGGCGAACCGGGCCAAGGTTATGGTGCAACAGATTCTTACCTTTAGTCGCAAGGGTGAGCAGGAATCACAACCCCTGCAGGTTGATCTTATTGTCCGGGAGGTATTCAAACTTATTCGCTCCTCCATCCCATCTTCTATTATAATGCAGATGGATATCAGCACCAAGGCCAAGGTTCTGGCCGACCCCTCACAGTTTCATCAGGTTGTGATGAATTTATGTACCAATGCCTATCAGTCCATGGTGGATGGCGAGGGGGAGATTCGGGTTTTGTTGCAGGAAATTACTTTACAAGACGGCATGTTACCACCCGGTTCGGATGTAAAGCCTGGGCGGTATGTCGAACTTAAAATTAGTGATACCGGTTGCGGGATGGATCAGGTGACCCTTGAGCGGGTGTTTGATCCTTATTTTACCACAAAGGAAACAGGCCGTGGCACGGGGCTTGGCCTGTCTGTGGTGCATGGTATTGTCAATTCCTATAGCGGGGCAATACTAGCCTATAGTGAGCCGGGACAGGGAACAACCTTCCATGTGTTTTTGCCGGTGGTGGGGCCGGATGAACCGGTAATTGACCGGGTGGTTAACGATTATACGCCTGACCTTGCAGGACGTGAGCGTATTTTGTTTGTGGATGATGAACAGGCTATTGTTGATTTGGCCAAGGTCTTTTTTACTAGTTATGGTTATGAAATCAGTTGTTTTACCGATAGTGGTGAGGCCCTGGCGATCATTAGAAATTACCCTGCGGCTTTTGATCTGGTGATTACGGACATGACCATGCCGAAGATAAATGGCGAAAAGTTGACGAAAGAGATTTTAGCCCTGAACCCGGATGTGCCTGTGATTCTTTGCACCGGCTTCAGTGAAACGTTAAATAATGAAAAAGCATTGGCCATGGGGGTTAGGGAGTTTGTCCAAAAACCTGTCCCCATGAGTGAAATGGTTAAAATAGTTCGCAATATTCTCGATTAGTTGGTTTCACCGCAATGGCCCGCTTACATTCTTGTTCCATGGGGTTGTATTTCATCTTTTTTCAGTCATTAAGCCAGTTCTTTAATGCCTGTAAGGCAATCTTGCTACGGAAGTCAGCCTTGTCCCGTTTACCGATGCGCCATCTCTGGCGTTTCCCCTTACCCTTTCTATGCCCGGCCCTTTCGGCTTCAGGTATGCTGGCCTTATATCCTTCCTTGTCAAAAGGAGGAAAGAGGGAGTAGTTGACATTGGTTGGCTGGAAGCGTTTTACCTCTGTGGTGAGGTGGTGAATGAGGGCGCCATGGGCCGTATCTCTCGGAGGTATGGTGACGGCTTCTCCCCTGGCTAAGGCCGCAGCATTTCTTCCGGCCAGAAGGCCAATGGCTGTGGACTCCACATACCCTTCCACGCCGCTTATTTGTCCAGCCAGAAGGATATGGGGATGTTTTTTCATCTGGAGGCTTGGTTCAAGCACCTTTGGCCCGCAGACAAAGGTGTTGCGGTGGATTGAGCCGAAGCGTAAAAACTCGCAGTTTTCCATGCCGGGGATCATCCGGAAAATTTTCTTTTGGGCCGAGTATGTGAGTTTGGTTTGAAAGCCGACCATGTTATAGTGGCTGCCCTCTTTATTTTCCATCCGGAGCTGAACAACGGCGTATGCCTCTTCTCTTGTTTGGGGAACAGGCAGACCTACAGGTTTCATAGGGCCAAAACGCAGGGTGTCTTCCCCGCGCTCGTTCATGACCTCGATGGGCAGGCACCCTTCAAAATATTTCTTTTTCTCAAACCCCTTCAAGGGGACTTTATCGGCTGCAAGTAATGCCTTGCTAAAACGTTTGTACTCCTCCTTGGTCATTGGGCAGTTAAGGTAGTCACCTTCCCCTGCCTGCCAGCGTGAGGCACTGAAGATGATGTCATAGTTCAGTGAGTCGGCGGCAATAATGGGGGCAATGGCATCGTAAAAGGCCAGATGTTCTTCGCCGGTACGTTGGCGTAAATCACCCGTTAGTGCCTCAGAACTCAAAGGGCCGGTGGCAAGAATGGTGAGGCCTGTGTCCGGTAGTGCTGTGATCTCTTCTCTGATAATAGTGATATGGGGGTTGGAGCTGATTTTTTCGGTGATGATCCGGGCAAACCTGGCGCGATCGACAGCAAGGGCGCTACCTGCCGGGACTTTGGTTTTAGCTGCAACCTGCATAAGGAGTGAGTCCAAGAGACGCATTTCCTCTTTAAGTAAACCCACGGCAGAGGCCTTATCATCCGAGCGAAAGGAGTTTGAGCAGACAAGTTCTGCCAGATCCTCTGATTCGTGGGCCGGGCTAAATTTTAGGGGTTTCATGTCATAGAGGACGACATCCAGCCCCTGCTTGGCACATTGATACGCCGCCTCGCATCCTGCAAGGCCGCCGCCGATGATAGTGATTGGTTCCATAGATGTTTCTTTGCCTCTGATTTAAACCGAGTTTAGGCGCGACTTTCCGTCGCGCAAAAGGAATGATTGTCCATAAAAAAAGGAGCATAGCGTAAAGCCATACTCCTTTTTTTTACACCGGAATAGAAAAAGAATTTATAGCCCTAGTTGTTGTTTAATCCCATCAACAACAAGATCACTGGAGGTGCCAGTGATGGTCTTGAGTAGCCCTTCCTTCTCGTAAAAACCGGCAACAGGTGCTGTTTTTTCGGTGTAGGTGTCGAGGCGATGACCGATGGCCACTTCGGTTTCGTCAGCGCGTTGGGTGGCAGGTGCGCCACAGGCATCACAAATGCCCTCAACCTTGGTTGGGTTGGATTTGGTGTTGTATATTGCTGCACAATCAGGATTTTCACAGGTGCGACGGGTGCAGAGACGGTCGAAGATAACATCACGTGGCACGTCAATATCCACAACCATATCCAGCTTGATATGGTTCTTGTCAAGAAGAACCTTCAATGCTTCAGCCTGGGGAATGGTACGTGGGAAACCGTCAAGGAGAAAGCCTGATTGGCAGTCGTCTTCTTTGAGGCGCTCTTCCATGATGCCCATAATCAGGGCGTCAGGGACGAGGTCGCCACGGGTCATATAGCCGTCGGCCTCTTTGCCAAGCTCGGTTCCGGCGCGAACGGC
>JAJRUT010000016.1 GCA_024277655.1 Deltaproteobacteria bacterium
GGTTTAACAGTGAGCTTAACGGGATTACCGGAATGAAGGCCAATTCCGACAAATGAAATTTCTTTTTTTACGGTGTGTTGCCACATAGTCTCTTCTCTGTTGTTTGCTCCAGACACTTTAATAACAACTAGGCGGAGCGTTTACGTTATATCCTAAACTGTACGGAGAAGAAATGCAATTAGTATGCCACCCAAGCAAAACAGTCCCAGAGTACGAATAAAACCGAATCAACAGTGACTTATGAAACAAAACAGTTAAAACAAGAAGTGTGTATAAAAAAACACACCAAGGCGTCCTGCCTAGGTTCAACGTGGCTTTCCCCCCACACCCGCCAACCTCTCCAGGACAAACGCATCAAAGGCTGGCTCCATTTCAACCTCCATCTGCAGTTTATACAGGGGCAGGTCACAGGGACAATCAACGAGCTTGACAAAATCCTTGGCAGTAACTACCAGGGCGGTTGCCTTATTTTTTCTGGCCTTTGCCACAATGGCCTGAAACTGTTTTTCTGTATAGGTATGGTGATCCGCAAAGGACTTAAAGGAAACCACATCAAACCCGGCCGCCGTAAGACTTTTTTTGTAATGACTAGGCTGGGCAAGACCACAGAAGGCCGCAACCTTCATGCCACAACAATCCTGCATACTAAGCCTACTTCCCATCATATTCTCAAGGTAGGCAGGAAAGTAACCTCCCATAAAGACGGGAATATTTGCAAAACGACCCTGCAAAGCAAGCTTGATCGCCTCGGCCTTGGGACGATTCTCATCATCCACACAGGTTAAAACAAAACAATCGGCCCGCTCAAGTGCCTTGAGGGGCTCCCGCATATCACCACCTGGAAAGACCCGGTTATTCCCTAAAAAGCTATCCACCTTAAAGAGAACAATATCAAGATCTCGCTGCAATTTCAGATGCTGAAACCCATCATCTAAAATAATAAGATCGCACTCAAGAACATGCTCGCAATACTCACCCACAACAGCGCGGTTTTTACCCGTTGCCACAACGACACCCGGCAAGGACTCCGCCAGCAAATACGGTTCATCCCCGGCCTGTGCAACATCAAGTAAAATCTCCTGCTCACTGGCCACAAGATTAATTTCCTCGGTGGCCTTGCTCCGATAACCACGACTCACCACCGCAACCTTTCTGTGGGAAAACAGCCGAGCAAGATACATCACCATGGGCGTCTTCCCAGTACCACCCATGGTTAAATTTCCAACACTGACCACAGGAATCCCAAGCCTTACCGATTTCAGCTTACCCTTTTTATACCATGCCGCCCGCCTGGTCATAAGCCAACCGTAGAAAGGCGCAAAGGGCCGACCGAAGATAAAGGAAAACCTTGGGGGGTTGGGATTTATTATTTTTGTATCAGACATATCACTTCCAAAACCACTGTATATTTTGAGACCAGAAGCCTATAGGCCCTGGAGGATAGAATCTGCAACAGATCTAGGCTAAAGCCCGATAGTCCCCCCAGATGAACATAATGCCGCCTGGATTGTCAGCCAAACTGACCGTGGAGCAACTGTTCAATAAGACGCAAATGGCGCTCGGTAACGCCCTGGCGCTTTATAATATAATCCAGCCCGGCCTGCCCCAACTCTTTACGCCGATCACTATTTTTCAACAAAGCGCAGGCCTGTGTGGCAAACATCTCTGCACCATCGACCTGCACGGCGCACTCCTCAGCAAGCATCTCCTCACATATATCGGCAAAGTCCTCCATGTGGGAACCAAAAAGCACAGGAGTACCAAAGGCAACAGGCTCCAGAGGGTTATGCCCCCCAAAAGGCTTTAGGCTACCGCCAACAAAGGCAATATCCGCCAACTGATAATAATGAACAAGCTCCCCCATGCTATCAAGAACCAGACAATCAACCTTGGGATCAACGGTCAGACTCTTACTCCGCAGAGACGCCTGCAACCCGTGCCTTGCAAGAATATTGACAATCTCCTGCCCCCGACCAATATCTCGCGGAGCAAGAATAAACCGACTCCCTGGGCAAGTCACCTTAATTGAACAAAGCGCAGGGGCCAACTCCTCCTCCTCTCCCGGATGGGTAGAACCGATAACCAGCAACCTGCCAGAAGAAAAAGGCGACTCGATTTCACTTGTATGGTCATAGAGTCCAGGCATTGCCGCATCAATTTTCAAATTACCAGGCATCCTTATTTTCCTGCCAGGAACACCAAGTTCCTCCATACGCTTCACATCCGCCACCGTCTGCATCCCCAGACAGGAAAAAGAGTTAAACAGTGGCAAGAAAAGGCTTGGATACTTCCGGTAACGGCGAAAAGCTGCCTCCGAAACCCTGCCATTCACTAAAAACGATGGAACTCGCAACCGACTCACCTCAGCCAGAACATTCGGCCAAAAATCGGTTTCCACCTGAATAAAGAGCTGAGGACGGATAAGTGCCAAAAAATAGCGGACGATAAGAACATGATCGTAAGGGAAGGCTATAAAGGCATCAACACTGGCCGAGAGCCGTTTTCTGGCATATAACGCCCCGGCAGTTGAGGTGGTTGAAAGAAGGAGCGTGGCCTCAGGGTAAGCCTTGCGCAACGCCTTGACCAGTGATACAACAGAAGACAACTCACCCACGGATAAGGCGTGAATCCAGAAACGCTGCCCCACCCCAGCACGACTCCCGCACTTTCCCCGCAAGCCAAAACCGCATCTGGCCCAGCAACGAAACCGATACTTTGCCTTTGCCGTTACAAAAAGCAAAATCACCGGCCAAAGAAGAAAAATGAGCAGATTCTGCCCTACATTATAAACGAAACGTACCATCTCTATGAATATTATCCTTTTCACTAATGACGAAGTAAGACAAACCACCATTACAGTGACCGATCAACGGGCCCAACATATCATAAAAGTTATAAAAGCAAAAGCGGGTGACACCCTGATAACAGGCGAGATAAATGGGGCAAAAGGCACCAGCCAGGTTCAGCAGATTGACCGCCACAGCGTCACCTTTGCCAACATCTGCCACACTATAACCAGCCCCAGGCCACAGGTTGACCTTATCATGGCCCTGCCCCGACCAATCATGCTCAGACGAGTCCTTGCCCAGGCAGCAACCTTTGGGGCAAACCACATCTTTCTCATTAATTCAAACCGGGTTGAAAAAAGTTTTTTCTCCTCCGCAGCCCTCAGGCCGGAGAAGATGGAACGGAATCTTCTAGACGGGCTTGAACAGGCCAGTGCAACCGCTCTTCCCGCCGTAAGCATTCACAAGCGCTTCCGCCCCTTTGTGGAAGATGAACTACCCAAGCACCTGCCAGACTATGACCACCTTGGCGTAGCCCACCCCGGCGTAGCCAGCAGGATCAACGACGTTACCCCCCCAGGCAAAATCGGCAACACCCTCATTGCCATCGGCCCTGAGGGGGGCTGGGTCGACTACGAGGTGAATAGATTCAAGACCCTCGGCATTACGCCCTTTGGGATGGGGGAACGTATCCTGCGGGTTGACTCTGTCGTGCCAGCACTCCTCAGCCAGATAAACCTGCTCAGAACAATGGCCTAAAAAATAGCAATTAGCCAGCAATTTTCACCTTAACCTTCAGCACAACAGACCTCACCTCCTGCAGATCAAGGAGATACAACATCACCCCATAAACCAAACCACCAGTCACAACATAAAACCCAACAACAGCAGCCTGAACAAGAACAATCTCGCCCCCACCGCCGATGGCCTGAGTCACAGGAACGAGCCAGCCAGCCATGACCATAACCGCAATGACAATCTTCACCAACCCACGACCAACATAAGTGTAAGAAAAGCCGGATAGTTTACGGCTAAGCACCAAAAACAAAAAGAGGAAGTTGCAGCTCATGGAAACAGCCAACGACATGGCAATGGCATTAAAACCATAGTCTGTAACAAAATAAGAGACAAAGAGATAATTGACAAGGACAGCAACAAAGCTCCCCACAACAGGAATACGGGAATCCCCTAGGGCGTAGAACACCGGGGCCAGAACCTTCACTGCAGCGTAAGCAAATAGCCCTAGCGCATAAAAGCGCAGAACACTGGCCGTATTCATCGTATCAACCGAACTAAACCGGCCATGCTCAAAAATAAGCCGAATAATGGGTTCAGCCAATATCCACAGCCCCACGGCAGATGGAATGGCAAGGCAAAAAACCATGGTGAGTGAAGAGGCTAGGGAATCTCGCATTTTCGATAACTCACCCCGTGCCACATAGCGTGCGAGCAGAGGCAAGCTTGCAGTGGACAACGCCACCCCGAAAACACCAATGGGGAGCTGCACCAGACGAAAGGCATAATTAAGCCAAGAAACAGCGCCCTCCTCGCACCCAGAAGCAAAATTTGTGTTCACAAAAATATTAAGCTGGGTGGCCGAAACCCCGATAATGGCAGGACCAAGCAAAATAAGAATCCTCCGCAAACCAGGATCACGCAGGTCAATATAGGGGCGCAAACGAAAACCAACCCTCCTAAGCAGCGGCAATTGACAGCAAAGCTGCATCCCGCCACCGATCAGCGTCCCAACCGCCATACCCATGATGGGTTGCCCCCCCATGTTATGGAAAATGTAGGCACAACCAAGTCCCCCGACAATTGAGCCCAGGTTAAAAAAGGCCGACGCCATGGCCGGAACAAAAAACCGGCCCTTGGTATTCAAGGCCCCCATCACTACAGCTGACAGTGAGATAAGAATCAAAAAAGGAAACATGATTGAGGCAAGGGTCGTGGTGAGTGCCACCTTCGCCATATCCTGCTCAAATTCGCCAGAAACCAACATCCTGACAATATCTTCGGCAAAGAAAACACCCAAAAAGGTAAGCATACTTAAAAAAACTGCAAAGAAGGCCAGGACATTATTGGCAAGCTTCCATGTCTCCTCCTCCCCCCTATTCTCATTATAATCAGAAAACACCGACACAAAGGCCGCCGACAACGCCCCTTCACCAAAAAGGTCACGGAGCAAATTAGGAATTCTAAAAGCCACAACAAAGGAGTCGTAGGCAAAACCTGCCCCAAAAAAATAGGCGAAAACCTGCTCCCTTACAAGTCCCAGAAAACGACTGCACATAATGGCAACAGAAACAAGCCCAGCAGATTTGGCAATCTTAGTGGTATCGACAGATGCTTTTTGCATGATAAAAAAAGGGCGAAAAGGTTTAACAAGGGGTATCTTGAATCAACAGAGCAAAGGATGTCTAGCATAAAACGGTAAAGACTCTACCACATTATTTAACTTCTTGATTTCTCTGAAGACAGATTATAGTATATTTTTAAACACATAAGTTAAACGGTTGTTTTTCATAGAATTATTCCACACTCAACAAAGATTACGCCAGAACAACCAAACAGTACAATCAAAAATATCAGTACACAAGGTAAACGGAGCCAATATGGGGGCAGTCATCACTACACGAAATATCATTTTGCTCGGTCATTCCAAATGTGGAAAGACAACACTTGCCAGAACAATACTGCGTCACGCAGGCCAAAGTGAACAACTCCTTGACAATGACCCCGAATCAATACGTCACGGCCTCACCACGACATCATGCCATCTATCCTTCCCGTGGAACAACAGTCAAGTCATGCTCACCGACACCCCTGGTGACGAAAACTTCATCCACGAAGCTCAGGTCATGGCCCATATTGCCGACAATGCCATATTAACAATCTGCGCCGATGAGTCCCACCATTTCCAAACCGAGAAAGCGGCAAATCTGATCCAGCAAACCACCATGCCATCCATCCTATTTCTCAACAAAATGGATACCCCGGAGGCAGACTTCATCGGCACGATCAAGGCCATTCGCCGCAATATCCTCCTTGATCCGGCCATTACCTATCTGCCCATTGGTTCCGGTGCAAACTTCACCGGCATTATTGATGTTATCAATGAAAATGCCTATTATTTTGCCGAGCCTGACAAACCTTGCAAAATCCCTGAAGAGCTGGAAAAAGATGCCTATCTTGCCCTCGGTCACCTCATGGAACAGATCGCAGAAACCGACGATGACCTGATTGAAGAGCTGCTAGAAGAGGGAGAGCTTGAAAAGGATCAACTTCGTAGTGGACTACTAAAGGCCGTGGCATCCGGAGCACTCTCCCCTGTTTTGCCGGGGTCAGCAACAAAGGATCAATCGATAGATCTCCTGATGCAGATGATGACAGAACTTTTTCCACCAGCAGAAGGTCAAGACCGCCCCCTCTCCTGTCAGATTTTTAAGGTGGACCATAACCCCGAACACGGTATACAGTACTACTTAAAAATCAACACCGGCGCCCTTACCACTGGCACAATCTACAATAATACCCGTAACGTTGAAGAGACAATTGGCTCATTGCATATCCCCAAGGCCGAAGCCCTACTTGAAACAGACATTGTTCCCGCCGGGATGTTTGCCATCATCACAGATCTCACATCCAGTGGCCCCGGCGACACGCTTACCGGTTCACCGCAAACGGATACCCTATTCAAAGAACTGCCCCCCATCGCCAGGGCCAGGGCAACCTGTGCCGTCACCAGTAAATCCTCAGACATCGAGACCATGTTCACCGTACTTGCCAAAATGATGTCAGAAGACCACGCCCTCTACCTCACCCAGGAACCAACCACAGGCCAAACCCTTATTTCCGGCGGCGGCCGGTTGCACCTTGAAGTTGCAATGGCAAGGGTTAAGCGAAAGTTTGGGGTGAAACTAGAACTATCCCTCCCCAAGGTGCCATACCAACAGGAAAACACCGAAAAAGACAACATCACCCTTGAACCTGTAATGAAACTTTCAGTAACTGTCCCTGACGACTGTGTTGGCTCGGTAATTACAGACCTTGGCAAACGCCGGGGAAAAATCATGGAGATGCGCTCAGGACCCCGCCAGGAAGTTATTATCAGCCAAGTCCCCATGGCCGAGATTCTTGAGTACGGTACAGATTTAGCCAACATAACAGGTGGTCGCGGCAACTTCAAAGCCCTCTTTTCCCACTATGAACAACTTGAACAGGAACGGGCCTAAATGACAGAAGAAAGGTTGTTTAGCTGCGGCGTTCTAACCATGAGCGACAAAGGGGCTCTAGGGGAACGTGAGGACACAAGTGGCCCGCAGTTAAAAGAACAAATTGAAGCAACTGGATCTTTTCAAGTCACAGAGTACACCATTGTGGCTGACCACCCTGAACAGATCAGCACAACTATTCTAAGCTGGGTTGACAATAAAAACCTCGACCTTATCCTCACCACTGGTGGGACAGGGGTAAGCCCAACGGATCAAACACCGGAAACCATCCTGCCCCTGCTGGACAAGGAAATCCCAGGAATCAGCGAGGCCATGCGGGCGGCAAGCATGAAAATAACTCCGAAGGCCATGCTCTCCCGTGGCGTAGCCGGCATCCGCAAATCCACCCTTATTATTAATTTGCCAGGAAGTGAGAAAGGGGCACAGGAAAACCTGGCAGCAGTCATCAAAGGACTTGCCCACGCGGTGGACAAAATAAATGGCGGGACACAAGATTGCGCCACCCCGTAATAACAGAAACAAAAAAGGGGTTCCAGAGGGTTCTCTGAAGACCAACTAAAGGCGGAATAAGATTTCAACCTTTTGCAAAAACATATAGATATTCGTTCAGCATCTTTTCATCACTCACCACCAAGCAATTTCACGTCCTTATTATTGAGAAGTGGTTATTCGCAACCCAGCAAAGCCTGAAAGGCTAAACAAAAACCACCGATTCTTCATCATCCTTCCGGGCGGCAACTTCACCGATGATGTACGGTGATTCACCAAGCGCAACGAGTTGCTGAACCGCATCATCGACAATGTTTGCATCAATAACGATGGCCATCCCGATACCATAATTAAAGGTGCGACGCATCTCACTGGCAGGAACCTTGCCCTTTTCCTGAAGAAACTTAAAAATCGGCTGAATCGGCCAACTATCAGCATCAATAATAGCCTTACAGCCCTTAGGCAGGACACGGGGAATATTGTCATCAAAGCCACCACCGGTAATGTGTACCAGACCACGAACCTTAAAGTTCTTAAACAGATTCAGTAATGGCTCCGTATAAATCCTGGTGGGTTTAATCAACTCTTCACCCAGTGTGCAGCCAAGCTCGTCAACATAATCATCAACCGTTAAACCAAGCTCTTCAAAACAGATCTTCCGAACCAGAGAGAAACCGTTGGAATGAACACCGCTTGAGGCAAGCCCAATAATTTTATTCCCGACCTTGATATCAGATCCATCAATAATTTTATCCCGCTCACATACCCCAACTACAAAACCGGCCAGATCATAATGACCCTTCTGGTACATGCCTGGCATCTCGGCGGTTTCACCACCGATCAAAGAACATTTGGAGATTTCACATCCCTTAGCAATACCCTTTACAACCTCAACCGCAACACCTGTCTCAAGCTTGCCCACGGCAAAGTAATCGAGAAAAAACAGAGGCCTTGCCCCACTCACGACAATATCATTGACACACATGGCAACCAGATCAATACCAATGGTGTCATGGACACCGCATTTGTTGGCAATAAGGAGCTTCGTGCCAACCCCATCAGTCCCAGAAACAAGCACAGGATCCTTGTACCGGTCACCCCCCAAGGCAAATAAGCCGCCAAAACCACCGATATCGGTCAAAACGCCACGGCGGAAGGTGGAGGCAACAAAAGGCTTTATCTCGGAAATAAAATCATTGGCTTTATCAATATCAACGCCCGACTCTGCGTAACAGGAGGATGTAGGTTTGCTCATTTTAATCGTCTTATGTAATGTTAGAAGTACAGGTTTCAGCCCATTTCCCAACTAGAAATAGAGCCGAAGCGAAAGAAAATATCTCATCAACATGGATGCAAACAAGATTAACATACGCTTAAACCACCAACAATGTTCATCTTTTAAGAACCCAAGTCAAACTGAGAAGGTTCAGTTAATAACCCACAAACGAAAAATGTCAAATAAATTATAAAAATAGACTACACCACCACTGGTGCATTTCAGTTTAAGTATACATTAATCATAGTACCCTGTTTCTTTTTTTACATGTTTTAGAAATGTTTTTCCAGATCCCCTTTTATATCCAAAACATAGCCACCAGCATTAAAAAAAAAATTGACAGCAAACCCTCAATCATGGTAACAAGAGCAACTTATTTTCAGGTGCATGATCTGGGTTGTCCAGAGGCACCATTTATTCACTCCCTTCTTGCTCCCTGACGGGGGCCTCATGTCCGTAAGGAGGATATTATGGGAATGTACGAAACAATTTCTATCATCAGACCTACTGTCGGTGAAGATGTTATTGAGCAAATCAGCGAAAAAACCGCTGCAATCATCACCGAGGCTGGCGGAGAGATCCTAAAAGTTGACAAATGGGGCTTAAAGCAACTAGCCTACCCCATTCAAAAAGAGCCTCAGGGCTATTATGTTTACACGGTTTTCACCGATGACAGTGCCGGTGTAAGAGAGATGGAACGTATCTTTCGCATCGATGAGAACGTCCTCAAATATATGACCATTAAGCTTGGCAAGGATTTTGTCCTCACCGACACAACTCCCGGCACAGAAGACGAAGAAGAGTCTGCTGAAGCCTAAGCCAATCATCATTCATAAAGCTTAACATATTAAGGATATATCATGAGAAAAAAGAGAATTTTCCAACGCCGTAAAGTATGCCGGTTCTGTGCAGACAAAGAACTGGTTATCGACTACAAAGATGTAAAAATTTTAAAGAGCTTCCTCACTGAGCGCGGGAAAATTATTCCCCGTCGTATTTATGGAAATTGTGCCAAGCATCAACGGCAAATGACCGAAGCAATCAAACGCGCCCGGCAAATTGCCCTATTGCCGTACGCTGGAAACCCACAGGCTTAAGTTTATTTTCGTGAGTAGAAAATCCTGCGAAGAGCCCAACAAAATAGCGGTGATACGGGCCATACTCATCACCTCAATCTGTTGTACTCTTCCTGCGTTATCCCCTGGTTTTGACTGGTTGAAAACGTTTATTCCCCTGGCGCCTTTTTGTTTTTGTGTGCTGTGCGGTCAACAGACGGGGCGGCGGATTGCTTTTTTTGCTTTTCTGCTCTCAGTTGCCGTTTCAATCGTGACGAGTAACAGTGGTAATATTATTTTCCCCTTAACCCTGCTTCCTGTTGGAATCGGGCTTGGTTTTGTTGCAGAGTATAAATACTCTCCGGCAAAGGCTGGGGTAGCAATAACAGCACTTATCCTTGCCGGTTGGCTGATCAGTGGTTTCCTGTTTTTCACTACCACCGGTCAAAACCCATATAACGCAGGATTACAGGCCATGGATCAGGCCTTCATCGGTTTACAGGAAATGTATAAAAACAATTCCGATATTCCCGAAGATGTCATTCGTGACGTTGTTCGCGGGATAGAAACCATGAGGCTTACAGTCCCGTCTATTTTCCCAAGCCTCCTGGTGGCCACCGCGATTTTTACGAGCTGGGCCAATATGGCACTGGGGAACAGGATTATCCGCAACAGTAAAGCGGGGATATCTGTCTGGCCGCTGTTTAAATACTGGCGGATCTCTGACAACCTGGTCTGGATATTAATTTTTGCAGGAATGGCCGTTCTTATTCCCGTAACACCACTTAAGGTGGTGGGACTTAATATCCTCATTATCCTGGGTACGGTATACTTCTTCCAGGGAGTTGCGGTGCTCATGGCCATACTGGACAGGCTTAAGACACCAAAATCTGTTCGACTTTTAATCTATGTATTGCTTGTCATCCAGACCTACTCGGTCTTTATGATAGCCATTCTCGGCATCATTGATGTCTGGAAGGATTTGGGAAAAATATACGCTCAACCCGAAAATTGACTAACTCATAACCCCTGAAAATCAGGGTTGAAATAAACAACAGGTTTAGACCTGAGGTGAATATCATGGAACTTATTTTAAAAGAAACAATTGACACACTTGGCTCAGAAGGCACTATCGTCGACGTAAAGGCGGGCTATGGACGTAACTACCTTCTCCCCCAAGGCAAGGCTGTTGTGGCCACCAAAAACGCCTTGAAAGAACGTGAGAAGAACATGGCGGCAATTCAGGCTCGAATTGATACCGAACGTGGAACTGCTGAGGTTCTTGCCAAGAAACTGACCAAACTTGAGCTGACCATCAAGGTACGTGCCGGCGAAGATGGACGTCTGTACGGTTCTGTCACCAATACCGAGATCGCAGCGCACCTTGAAGAGCAGGGCGTTAAAATTGACAAACGCAAGATCGTTGTTGACGGGATGATCAAGGCCCTTGGTGTCTACAATGCCCAATACAAGGCCGGCTACCAGGTAACTGCGGGATTCTCGATAAATATCGTATCCATCGATGCCAAGCCTGAAGAAAAAGAAGAAGAGACAATCGAAGAGGCTGTTGCCCCTGAAGAGACCGTTGTCGAAGAGAGCGCCACTGAATAATTATTTATTCAGCACCTTTTTTTTGCCATCTGGAAAAGCGATTAATTTCTTGGGGTTCACCCTTTGAAATCAATCGCTTTTTTTTTTGCTTTATGGCAAATTACAACCCCTCTAGAAAGATGGCTAAAATATCATACATAGCCATCTTCCCCTAATCACTTTCCATGGCGTAAAGACAAATGCAAGAACCAGCCTATATACCCGAGTCATACGACACGCTCATGGATCAGCCGCCTGCAGCCACGCCGCCCCCACCCTCAAAACGCATCCCTCCCAGCAACACAGAGGCCGAGCAATGCGTATTAGGGGCCGTACTCCAACAACCCGGGATGATGACCAAGGCGGTGGACACCATTTCCGCTGACGATTTTTATCTCGATACCCACAAGATCATCTTCAACTCCATGCTGGTTCTGTTTGAAAAGAATGAACCCCAGGACATGGTCACCATTATCAACCATCTCACATCCACTAACAAACTCGATGCCGCCGGTGGCCCAGCCTACATTTCCACCTTGACCGACACCGTCCCCCTGGCTTCAAACATTGTTCATTACGCCAAAATTGTCCGGGAGAAATCAATTCTCCGGCAACTGATTGCCACCACAACATCCATTGCCGGACGGTGTTATGATGAACAGGATGACATAGACCGGTTGCTGGATGATGTTGAGACAACGATCTTTGAAATTTCCTCAACCAAGGGTGGTTCAAAATTTGAGCCATTAAGCGAGATCATGAAGGGCACCTTTGACAAGGTGACCGCCCTTGCTGAACGTAAAGAACTGATTACCGGAGCCCCCACGGGCTTTGATCAGTTTGACCAGATGACAGCAGGCTTGCAACCCTCTGACCTTATAATCATAGCAGGTCGCCCAAGTATGGGAAAAACAGCCATTGCCATGAATATGGTGCAGAACTCCGCCATGGATCACCAGACTCCGGTGGCGGTCTTTTCCCTTGAGATGTCCAAACACCAGTTGGCCATGCGGCTCCTCTGCTCTGTCAGCAAGGTGGACTCCAACGCCATCCGTACCGGTCATATCCGCGAAACGGACTGGCCGAAACTAACCAGGGCAACCGGTGAACTCTCCAAGGCCCCGATCTTCATCGACGATACTGCCGGCATCACGGTGCTTGAGATGCGCGCCAAGGCCAGACGTCTTAAACTCGAATATGATATAGGCATGGTGGTGGTCGATTACCTGCAACTAATGAAGGGCCGGGGCGACAGTCGTGAGCAGGAAATCAGTGAAATATCAAGAGCCCTCAAGGCCATGGCCAAGGAACTTGATATTCCGGTGGTTGCCCTGTCCCAGCTCAACCGCTCCCTGGAATCAAGACCCAATAAACGTCCCATTCTCTCCGACCTGCGTGAATCAGGTGCCATCGAGCAGGACGCCGATGTAATCTGTTTTATCTACCGTGATGAGGTGTATAACAAGTCTGAGGACAACCCCAACAAGGGTATTGCCGAACTCATAATTGGTAAACAGCGAAACGGCCCCACAGGCACGGTTAGGCTCAGCTTTATCGGCAAATACACCACCTTTGAAAACCTGGCCTTCCAGCATGAACCAGGTGGCATGCCACCCCAGGAATAGCTCCTACCCAACTATCACACATAATAACAAATTCAGGAAACCCCATGTCTCAAGATAACAATCATTATGATTTTGCCGCAATTGAAGCAAAATGGCAGGATAAATGGTTACAGGATAAAACGTTTAAGGTTGCGACAGATCAATCCAGAAAGAAGTATTACCTCCTTGAGATGTTCCCCTATCCATCTGGTCGTATCCATATGGGCCATGTCCGCAACTACACCATTGGTGATGTTGTCGCGCGCTACAAGCGCAAACAAGGCTTTAATGTTCTCCATCCCATGGGCTGGGACGCCTTTGGCCTGCCGGCTGAAAATGCCGCCATCAAAAACGGCATCCATCCGGCCAAGTGGACCTATGAAAACATGGATTATATGCGGGAGCAACTTAGTCAACTTGGTCTTTCCTACGACTGGGATCGGGAAATTGCCACCTGCAACCCCAAGTATTACCGCTGGGAACAACAGTTCTTTATAGAACTATACCAGAAAGACTTAATCTACCAAAAGACCACAGTGGTGAACTGGTGTGAGACCTGCCAAACGGTACTGGCCAGGGAACAGGTTATTGACGGCTGTTGCTGGCGCTGTGACCAGGGTGTTGAACCCCGGGAGATGAATGGCTGGTTCTTTAAAATAACTGACTACGCCGAAGAGCTTCTCACCGATGAAAACCTTACGGGCTGGCCTGAAAAAGTCATTACCATGCAGCGCAACTGGATTGGTAAATCGCTGGGTGCCGAAATTGATTTCAAGGTTGACGGTTTTGATGAGACAATCACGATCTTCACCACCAGACCCGACACCATTTATGGTGCCACCTTTATGTCCATTGCCCCGGAGCATCCTCTGGTTCAAAAACTCACAACAGGCACCGAGCGTGAAGCAGAGGTCAGTGATTTTGTCAAACGCACCACCATCGCCAAACAGCGCCAAAAGGCCGGGGATGAACTTGAAAAAGAGGGCATCTTTACTGGTGGGTATGGGATAAACCCCTACACCGGTGACAAAATCCCCATCTATGCCGCGAATTTTGTCCTCATGGAATATGGCACAGGAGCGGTTATGGCCGTCCCCGCCCATGACCAACGGGATTTTGAGTTTGCCAAGAAATATAATATCGATATCAAACTAGTGATTCAACCAGCCCAAAAGCCCCTTGATGTAACATCCATGGCGGAGGCGTACACCGACCCCGGCGTTCTGGTTGATTCCGCAGAATTTACCGGCCAAAAATCCGGCAAGGCCAAGAAAAATATCACCTATAAGGGTGAACAGGCAGGCTTTGCCCGTAAAAAAACGACCTACCGCCTCAGAGACTGGGGCGTCTCACGCCAGCGCTACTGGGGAACACCCATTCCCATGATCCATTGTGACAAATGCGGCGTGCAGCCGGCGCCACTCGACACCCTGCCCATTACCCTGCCGATGGATGTCACCATTGACAAATCGGGCCAGTCACCACTGCACACCCTGGAATCATTTTACACCACCACCTGTCCTGCCTGTGGCGGCCAGGCCAAACGGGAGACCGACACCCTTGACACCTTTGTTGAGTCGTCCTGGTATTTTGCCCGTTACACCTGTCCTAACCATACCGATTCACCACTGGATAAGGACGCCGTAAATTACTGGTTGCCGGTGGATCAGTATATCGGCGGTGTTGAGCACGCTATCTTACATCTTCTTTACTCCAGGTTTTTTACCAAGATCCTCCGGGATCTCGGCTATCTCTCCGTCGATGAGCCTTTCAAAAACCTTCTTACCCAAGGCATGGTTATTAAAGACGGCACCAAGATGAGCAAATCCAAGGGTAATGTTGTTGATCCTGCAATCCTCATAAAGAAGTATGGTGCTGATACGGTTCGTTTATTTTCCCTGTTTGCTGCCCCGCCAGAACGTGATCTGGAGTGGAGCGACAAGGGGGTTGACGGGGCCTATCGTTTTCTGAAAAAGGTACACCGCTTTATCATGAGTCACCTGGATATTATCCAGGCCAAGGACTTAAAGATTGCAGGTAATCTCTCTGATAGCGGCAAGGAGCTACACCGCAAGACCCATCAAACCATTGCCAAGGTCACTAGTGATATTGATGGCAAGTTCCACTTTAACACCGCCATTGCGGCCATAATGGAGTTAAATAATACCCTGGCAAGTTTGACTTCTCCAGAGAGTAAACAGGTACCGGAGCCTGCCATCATTCAGGAGGCTGCCCTGGCCATTATCCAACTTCTCTCCCCCATGGTTCCCCATTTCAGTGAGGAGTTGTGGCAAATTGCCGGAAATACCGAACCCCTCGTCTTTTCTCCCTGGCCAACCTATGATGAGGCGGCCACCGTGGTTGAAGAGATCACCCTGGTGATCCAGGTCAACGGCAAGGTGCGTAGTCGCCTGCAGGTTTCCGCTAAAATCAGCGAAGACGAAATCAAAAAAATGGCAGGCGAGGATGAACGGGTTCTCAAATTCACCGCTGACAAGCAGATACGCAAGATCATTGTCATTCAAAACAAACTTGTCAATATTGTGGCGAACTAAGACCTAACCCTTAAGGCTGATTGATATTATGCAACTACCATTCACTGCCAGAATAATCCTCCCACTGATCCTTATGTCCAGTCTTATTCTGGTGGGGGGATGCGGGTATTCAAGTCCATATAACACCAATAATGACTTGACCATAGATGACCAGAAACACGTTAATTTCTACCTTAGCATGTGGGATAATAAGACAGATCTCATGGGCTTTGAGGCGACCATTCAACATGATATTATCCTCTGGCTAAAAAAATCCAACCGCTTCCACATAACCCAGAAAAAAGATGCGGCGGACTATATCCTTGATGGTACCATCACGTCTGTAAACCAACCGGCATTATCCTATGGTGCCTTTGACCGGGCGACCGTTCTTCGGGCTGAAGTCGAATTCACCTACACCCTTACCGACCAGAACACAGGCAAAAATGTCTTCAGACAGGCCAGACTCCTTAAACGGCAGAACTACAATGTTGGCGCTGATGCTGTGCGCACAAACTCCAACCTGCAAAAATCCTTAAAACTCATGTCGGAAGATCTGGCTGACAGTATCTATATCCAACTCTTCTACCTCTTTACCCTGGATAGTTCACAGGGTAATAAAATCATCATCCCGGCCGATGATATCTAAGCCAATCGCCTGGTGACACCACAGTGTCGCTAGGCAAGAAGCGCAGCGCCCCACCCTTCCCAGACAACTACTAGTTGTTTCAGGACTTGCATAACTGGGTAAAATCATGTAACTATGCCACCTTAAAGTTTTAAGGATAGTATGTCCTTCGATGATAAGGGGCGAATGTTGGGAAGTTTTCACGGGAAAATTCAAGTTTACAGTATCTTCTCCTCTGCCTGGCAACTATCTCTGGTCACCATTTTGACAATGTAACAAAAATACTCTAGGATTATTGGTAAGAGTGCTTTTGTTACCACATTCTTTCACTATCTTTTTTTGGGGGCAAAAAAATGAAAAAGTTTCTTATACTCGTCGCATTCTTCACCTTACTTCCACTTGCAGTCCAAGCGGGTGTACTCACCATCGACACCGAACCACCGGAATTCATAAAACTTAAACAAAAATACCAAAAGCAAAAGAAGACTTCAGTAACTCCAAGCCAGTACAAGAAACTCCAACAGGAGTATGAAAGAGATACCGCCAAGATATTACAATCTCCCTCCTACCTGCGCCAGAAGACGATGATTGAGACAGCCCAGGCCCAGGAGATTCAAAAAATTGAGAAAAGATATCAAGCCAAGTTTGCTAAACTGAAAAAAAATGCCGTCCATATGGTTGATCGCAAGTACAAGAATCTGCTTGATAACCACAAACAGTTATCCCATAAGGCTATCCAGTCTCAGTACATTGTCAACCTGAAACGACTTGAAGATAAACTCATCCGCGCCGGTGACCTCGGTGGTGCCCTTGTGGTGCAGACTGAACGCAAAAAGGCCATGCAAAACTCAGAATCCACAATTACCGGGATTAGTGAGAAAAAGGCAACAACCCACGTTAGCAAACCAACGAGAAAAAAAGCTCCAGCCAAAAAAGACAGCGTACCTGTGAAGAAGATAAGTCTTCCCCCCGCAGCAATGCCCCATGTATACAGCTCCGACAAAAGAGGTTTTGCCGGCTCCGGCAAAACAAGCTCCGGAAACACCTATACCTTTGACATAAACCCAACTGAGAAAGGTGCCGAACTCTTTTTCTATGCATACGGACGCAAATCTAATGATTCCTACGGCGAGGTGTTCCTTTCAACTCCAGGTGGCGGCAAGTATCCAGTTGCCTATTGGTCCCCTGACCAACTGAAACAATCATCATTCAGAGATGTTGAAACAGCCAAGGATGTTATTCCTCTTAAGGTAAACATCTCCAAACATGTAAAAAAAGCCGGGAAATATACGATTGAATTTCTCTATAGAGACGGCAATGACGCCTTAATTATCTACCGCGTTGGCATTGAAACCAAGTAGACATGTAGGCACTTAGCATTTTAAGCAATAAAAAAGGGGTGGTCAGATTTTCTGACCACCCCTTTTTTATTGCTCTTTTCCATACCTTATTTTCTACACCAGTATTGAGCTGTTACATTATATTTTTAAACGACTCCACAATCGACTTACCATCAAGCCCCTGGGAGGCATAGAGATCAACAGGCTTACCGGATCCCCCGTAACGTGTCACGCCTAAGCGCTTAAAGGATGTTGCCACCCCGTTATCGCAGAAAACGGTTGCGACAATGGCACCAAGTCCGGTGTCAACATGATGATCTTCAACGGTAAGAACAGGGCCGTTATTACCGGCTTCAAGGATGGCCTTCTCATCAACAGGCACGATGGAGGCCATAACCAGAATACTCACATCAATGCCCTGCGCCTTAAGGATGGCCTGAGCCTCCATCACATTAGGCGTCACCGCGCCACAGGTGATAATGGTCCCGGCATCACCCCGCCGTACCCAGTCGCCCTTGCCGGGGGTGAAGACGTAGTCACCACCAAAAAACGGAGTGCCATCGTCCGCCTGCACCATCTCCATTTTGGATCGTCCCATACCAACAAAGACGTTGCCGGGATTAACCGTAGCCACGCGAATCACCCGGTCAGTCTGATTAGGATCAGACGGGATATAGACATTGAAGCGAAAGTAGTTACGCATCAGACCAATATAATCAATCCCCTGATGGGTAGGCCCATCTTCACCCACATCAAGACCACAATGGGTCGCAACAACCTTGAAATTAGTCTCATTTATATCGGCAATACGGTTCTGATTATAGACCTCGGATACTGCAAACACGCCAAAGGTAGAAAAGAAGCAGGCAATCTCTTCACGACTTATAGCAGAACCCATGGAGGCCGCATGGTGCTCCTGAATCCCAGTTTCAAAGTAGGCGGAGGGTGAATGCTTATGAAAATCACCCATCTTGACAGACCCTTCCAGATCACAGGAGATACCGGCAATTTTAATCACCCCATCCACATTGTTTTCCACCGCAAGACTATGAAGGGCATTACCGTAAGCCGAACGACAATCGGTTTTAGCATCATATGTTATCGGCTCACCCGCTGCAATGGCAGGGTAACGCACCGTGTTTTCAAGCCGGGTATTGGTCTGCACTGGCTCTTTGCGTAATTCGGTCCATTTTTCAAACTCGTTTTCAACCCCAAGCTCCACCATGGCCTTGGCCAGGTCTTCAGGATTTAGTGGCGAACCGTGGGATTTTGATTTATTCTCCATAAAGGAGATGCCCTTGGCCATCACGGTGGCCGCTTCAATCATAGTGGGCTTGCCTTGTTTGGCAACCTTGCCCATATAGGCATCACGGAACGTTTGGTAGAATTTATTCACATCATGGCCATCAGTCCTTACCACGTTCCAGCCGGACACTTCAAACATACCGCAAATATCAATATCCATAACCTCGGCAGTGGTACCACAAATCTGCAAATTATTACGATCAACAATAACAACGAGATTATCAAGATTATACTTATTGGCGTAACGCATGGCCTCGGCAATCTGGCCCTTTTGCTGCTCACCATCACCCATATAACAGATCACCTTCTGATCCGTACCCTTCATTTTGAAGGCCTGAGCCATACCAACAGCCGTGGACAAGCCCTGGCCGAGATTCCCGCCATCCCACTCAACTCCGGGAACGATACGTTCAACATGGCCGGGGAAACCGGAACCAGCCCTACGAAAACCGGTAAGCATATCGGCTTCGCTGAAATAGTCATTTTCAGCAAGCACAGCATAAACGCTTGGGGAAACATGACCAATGCTCATAACCACACGATCCCGCCCCTGCCACTGACTATCATCGGACTTGTGGTTAACAGCGCCATAGGTCACAAGGAGCATATCAAGGGTGGATAAAGAACCACCTGGATGGCCCGAGGCAGCAAGGGAAGTACACAGTAAAATACGCTTTGCGCAACGGGTACGCATCTCAGCAAGTGTTGCAATTTCGTCAGCGGAAAGTTCACTGTTTTGCAGATTCAGCTTGAGGGCCATGGTATGATCTCCAGGTATTTTTCTAAACCACGAAGGGCACAAAGGAAAAGATAATTTTCAAGGTTATTCTTCGTAACCTTCATATCTTCGTGATTAAATTAATATTCTATTTCTGCGCTGAACTATATTCATAGCAGGACGTAACATAAACAATATACAGGGTGCATAATAAAAAATTATATGTTTTAAAACGCGCCGAAACATACTCCGAATTCACCTAAGCTGAAAGCAAAAAAACATATGCAAACATCATCATTTTCCATAGGGTCTGTAACTATCCAGCATCCTTTCATTCTTGCCCCGCTTGCCGGCTATACCGACCTGCCTTTTCGTATCCTATGCAAGGAGTATGGGGCGGGGCTTGTCTACAGTGAGATGGTTTCCTGCCATGGACTGGTGCGCCAGCAACCTAAAACCCTGAACATGACGGCAACAAGCCCTGACGAAACACCGGTCGCCCTCCAGCTTTTCGGGGCGGAACCAGACATCATGGGTGAGGCCGCCGCTATTTTGCAGGAAGAAGCCGTAGATATTATTGATATTAATATGGGTTGCCCGGTGCGCAAGGTCATCAAGAAAGGGGCAGGAAGTAGCCTGATGCGTACCCCAAATCTGGCCCGGGATATTATTGAACAGGTGGTAAAAAACAGCAGTAAACCCATAACTGTCAAAATAAGAACGGGCTGGGACCATAACAGCATTACGGCTCCAGAGTTTGCGAAAATGGCAGAGGAGGCCGGGGCTTCGGCTATTGCCATCCATGCCAGAACCTGGACAGACGGATTTTCGGGTGAGGTGGATTACTCCGTCATCAAACAGGTTAAGGACAATCTAACCATCCCAGTTATGGGTAACGGTGATATCCACACCTACGATGAGGGGTTACAACTCATGGCGACAACCGGTTGTGACGGGGTGATGATCGGCCGCGCCGCCCTTGGCGCCCCCTGGATCTTTGCAGATAATGTCTATATCGAACCATCCCTGAGATACAGATTAAAGGCCAGCCGACGTTATCTAGAACTGGTTGCACGCTACCAACCGGTAGACCGGATGCTTGGCAAGATCAAGAACCATACGGGCAAATACTTCAAGGGTGTCCATGCCGGCAGCTCCATCAGACAGGCCATCATGGCCCGGAACAGTTTCACAGGACTGGTACAATATATTGAATCTTTAACGTAAACCCCTAAATTACGGTAATCGGTAGCACCTTGGTATCGGTCAAACCGTTATTATCGGTAACCCGTATCGTGATCGTGTAGTTTCCGGCACCACTGGTAATGGTACCGGTCATCTCCCCCGTGGTCTGATCGGTGATGCGCATGGGGCCGACACTGGAGCCAAGCACCTCCCACGTGTAGGGCAAATCTCCACCACTCGCGGTCAGGTTATCAACATAGGCATCCACCGCACCACCCTCTACCCCATCAACAAGGGACGTTTTGGTAATCACCAGGACATTCGCAGCGCAAACGGCTGTACTATTATACACCGTGGTGACCTCACTACTAGATAGAGAGCGGTTATACAGGCGAACCTCATCGAGCTGACCACCGAAAAAATTCCTCCCCGTTGTTGAACCCCGGGCCCCAATCAGAAAGCGGGAGCCATTACTGCCCATACTCCCCGTCTGATCCCTGGCATAAACAAGCTGGCCATTTTTATACATCATCTGCTGGCGGCCATCGTAGACCATGGTCAGATGATACCAGGTGTTGGCTGTAACCGAGAAACTGGTTCCACCAGCCCAACTCCAGTAAGGTTGCCAGGCATATTGGACATAGCCACCATTAACTCTGGCTTCGTACAGATTTTCCTTATTATAAATGATATTTTCTGCACTACTCGACCCATCCCAGTTTAACCAGGCAGTCACAGTCCAGTAACTAGTTCCGGGATCAAGCGTTGCCGGGTCAGCAAGATCAAGATAACCACCATTAACGCTATCAACCCGGGTAAACAGACCGGACCGGCAAATCTTACCCGCGGTGGGGGAGGTCTGGCTGGGAATAACCCCGGTTCCCCGCTGCAACGTCACCCCGTTTTCCTCAGGAATCACCCCTGTATCCTTTACCTCGGCAGCAGCACCGGTCCAGGGGAAATTCTCCATACTGTACACGGCAAGAGCGTCATCATAACACGCCCCGGAACAGGTACCACGGTTCAAGGTGTAGATGGTGGTCACTTCACTATCGGTAAGGGCCTTACCCCAGAACATGGCCTCATCCAACAGACCGACAAACTCCTGGGTCGTATCCCCCCTCCCCCCCGACACTATCCTGCTCCGCCCCAAGCCATAAGCCATCAACATCAATGGCTAAAGCGTTGGTTGTCCGACTCGTTGTCCCCACCCCGACACCATCCACATAGAGTGTTTCAGTAGCCCCCTCACGCTTCCAGACCAGATGATGCCAGTTATTATCATCCAGGGCAGGAACAGTGAAATTATAACTCACATCATGGAGGAAGACGCCAAGGGATGTCCCACTGGAAAAAA
>JAJRUT010000017.1 GCA_024277655.1 Deltaproteobacteria bacterium
ACACTGGTCATACTGTTTTGATTTCACCAGACTCTTTATGTTGGCCCGAATAGATTCCTGGAGTTGATTGGCCCGAAACAACTCCATTGGTGTTGCTGGAGGGCATAGGGTCAGTTCTGGGTGGACATGTCGTTTCGTTGGCCCCTCTTTTTTTATTTCGTTATTTAAATCCTTGAGGGGTTTGAAATCTGGAAATCGCATCAAGGCGGTATCAGTTCTATGTTCCAGTAAGGATGCAGCAAGTTTGGTACATCGCCAGGTGAGCAGGTGCAAATTGGCAACGGCCTCCGGAAGATTATCATTAAGTTCGAGGGCCTGGTGCAGATAATTGCGTGCTTCAGCCATTTTGCCAAGTTCGGCGAGGGAGACAGCGCGATTATTGAGATGTTCTGCCTGCAGTTTCACCGGGCCCATTGTGGCATAGGGGCAAGAAACTTTAAAATTATCGATAAATATTTTATGGAGAGCGCTTCTTATTTCACCAAAATTACTGTAGCGGTCATCGGGGTTATGCTGGACACATTTTTTTAAAATTCGTTGCAGGGGCTGGGCCAGAGGTTGATGGGTGACACTGCTTTCAGGTTCTGGGCAATGGGTCTCGGTGTTTTTTTCATAGGGACGCTTGCCGCAAAATAGCATCCACAGACAAAGCCCGAAAGAGAAGATGTCGGTGCGTTTGTCAACCGTGTGGGTGTTGCGTAACTGTTCTGGTGAGGCGTAATTTGGTGTGCCGCGAAAGCCAACGGTTGCATCGCTGTTAGTTTTAGGTGCAGAGTGGCTTTGTTTCGTTGGGGGTGGCTCGTTGCTAAGAGATCTGGTAATGCCAAAGTCGGTTATCTTAACCAGACCTTCACGGCTGAGGAGGATGTTTTGAGGTTTGATATCCCGGTGAATTATATTTTTGGAATGGGTATATTCAAAACCGTTACAGCACTGGATGGCGATGGTTAGTGCGTCTCGGAGGTTATTGAGACGTTTTTTGTGGATCCAGTCAAGCAGGGTGCCTCCATTGACGTATTCAATAAATATCTGGACGGCTTTTTGTTGTTTCTTAACGAAATAGCAGGCGGCGATATTAGGGTGGAGCGAGAGGTTAATCCAGCCCCGGGCCTCATTGAGGATACGATTAATACCTTCCTTTGACAGCATAACCTCGGGCCGGGGAACCTTAATGGCCATTGGGATGCCCCATTGCAGGTGGTCGGCAATGTACACATGCCCCATGGCTCCACTGAAAACAGCGTTTAACTTATAACGCTCGCCTATGATATCGCCTATCTTCCATGACTCAGGGCTCTGAATAGAACCGAGATTGGGGGTTGTGAGCATGACCGTGGCATCGGCTGACATCTGGTCGTCATGATTATTGGCAGTCATGGTTGAAGGCTAACCAGCCTGTTTTAAAGAAGCTCAAAACGGATGGTGTTGCCAGCAATGGTAATCTCATCACCTGGGTGAAGCTCGGTACTTCTTTTGACGGCTTCTCCATTCACCAATGTTTTACGCCAGCCTGCCTGGGGAATAATAAAGTAGGCGTCTTTTTTCTTGTTGATATAGCATTGATTGGCACTGACAAACAAGCCAGGGGTAAAGATATCGCTGTTTGGCGCTTTGCCGAGTTTGATGCTTGTTCGGCCGGCAAGGGGCAATGTTGTTGGTTCACATCTGCCCTCAGTCGCCTGTAATTGAAAGGTTTTACCTGTGGGTTTGGTGGGTTTCCCGGAGGTGAATATTGTCGCATCTTCAATATCCATGGGAGCTGCCGGGGTGGACAACGTTTCTTTCCCCTCAAGGGTAGAACTCCAGACAAGGTTAAACTTGCCTATAATGATATCATCTCCTGCAAATATCTGAATGAAATCTATCTTCTTGCCGTTGACCACTGTCCCGTTTAAACTGCACAGATCCTGCAGGAATGGCTTGCCATTCTGAATTTCAATGGCAGAGTGATGGCGTGATATTGCGGTATTGTCGATGCGTATTTCCGCATCTTCTCCCCGACCGATGATGAGTCGTTGCCCTTCCTCGACGTCAAATTGCTTGATGATCTTGTCCTGCAACATGATGGCCCATTTTTTCATAATCATTCCCTATTCATTATTAATGAAATAACGTGTCGTCTTGCCCGTCGTGAAAAATGAGTTTTACGGGTGAGAACTCTAAACTTTTTGGTGGAACTTGTAATGTATTGCCCTGTGATCAAATAAGATCAATGGTGTTGTTTTTGTTTAAATCATACTCTAATTGCCTGAATGTTGTTGAGTAAGCCTCTATCTTATCTTTTTTTCCTTTTAAGTCAAAGGTTTGCGGTGTGAAAAGTCGTTTGGGCGATTTTAGAAGGGAGTATGTTTCCTTACCGATAATCACTTCCTTCGTTTTGGATGTTTGTGATTCGAGACGGAATGCGGTGTTTACCGCATCACCAATCATGGTGTAGTTACGCTGTCCTGAGCTCCCCATATTACCGAGCATAACATCTCCAGTGTTAATTGCCGTACCGATGGAGAGTGGAAAGGGGAGGTCGCGCTTTACTCCGAGCCTTGCGGTCATCTGTTGAATAAGGAGGGCTGCGGAAAGGACACCTGCCAGATGTTCATGCTTTTCCTGTATCCAGAAGGCCAGCACGGCGTCGCCAATAAATTTGTCAATCTGGCCCTTAAACTGGTGGATGATTTCACTGGTTAAGCGATTCCAGGTTTGAAGCATATTTGAAACTTTTTCGTTTCCTACAAGTTCAGAAAGCTCGGTGTAGCGGTGGATGTCACACACCATGATCGTTGCCTTGCGCTTGTTGATAAAGGCCACGGTCTCGTCACCGCTGGTCTGGTTTAATACGCCTGGTGGTGGTGGCGGATTTTCCGTGGTGTGAAAGGTGAAGTGCGTTTTTCCAAAACTAAGTGTGTCACCCGATCTAAGTTTTGTCGGTGTGGTAATCTGTACGCCATTAACAAAGGTGCCGTTGGCACTGCCGAGGTCGATGACGTAATAGGTGTTAGTGGATTCTCGCTGGATCATGGCGTGCCGTCTTGAAATCCAGACATTTTGGATGGAAAGGTTGTTTTCTGAAAGGCGGCCAATTTTGAACGTGTTGATACTACTGATATCAATGATTTTTTTTGTGTCTGTATGGCAAATGGAAGTGGACATGTTATGGGGGCTTGCCAGGTGGCTAAGTTGAAAGGCTAAAAAAAGTCAGTAATGATGAAAGGGTAGGGTGGGGGGGGAAACGTTATCTCTTGCCGGGCAGGCACTAGGAGTCTGTCGGACTTAGAGACCAGCCATTTCACAAACCATGTATCATTCTGCTGGAGTTAATTATGAAAATTCGTATACTATAGTAATGTTGTTACTATTTCAATCATGCCTTTCAATTAATTTCAAACGCACCTCTCTATGACAAATGCAAAGGAACCATCGGCAAAGCTTGCGACAATTTTTGCTAAAATCAATTTAAGTGAACTGCCGGCGATGTCGGCTAATGTTCAGGAGCTTATTACCCTGTCGCATTCCAGCCGGTCGGCAGCCTACGATCTCTCCAAAGTTGTTTTAAAGGATTATTCTTTAACCAATAAGGTTTTGCAGGTGGTTAATTCGGCTTATTATTCCATTGGCAGGACGATTAGCTCGATTTCCAAGGCGGTGACCATCATCGGTTTTGATGCCGTTCGTGATCTTGCCATGGCTATTGCCCTGTTTGAGGACTTTTTAAAATCAGGAGTAGAGAAGGATGAAATCTCAAAGATTTTAACCCGCTCCTTCCTAAGTGGCTTGCAGGCCCGGGAAATTGTGGTTAGGCAAAGTATGAACCTTATTCCGGAAGAGGCCTTTATCTGTTCTCTTCTCCACCATCTCGGCAAGATCATTACCTGTATTTACATGCCTGATGTGTATAAAAAAATTGAGCTTGAATTACGAAAGGGGCGGCAGCTTGATGAGGTTACCCGGAGTTATCTTGATGGCTTAACCTATTCTGAGCTCGGGGTGGAGATCGCCAGGTTCTGGAATATGTCCGAAAAGATTATCAGTTCTATGGAGCCTACACCATCTCGTCCGGTGAATAAGGATGATGACAAGGGGTTGCTCCAGAATATAGCTTCTTTTTCTAATGATTTTACGGATAGGGTTTGTCTGGGTGGAGACCTTGAATCTCTTTTTGCAAGGTTTGGTAAAATGCTTGGAGTTGAACTTGAATCATCTTTGGAGATGCTTGATAAGAGTATAGAAGCCTCGGAAGAAATTTCCGATTCAATCCGCTACGGCCTCAGCAAGCTTGATGTCAGGGGCAATATAGAGAAAATCGATAAATATGGGGTAAAGGCCATTGCGGTTAAAAGGGTTAAGGGTAAAGGGAGTGATGGTGACTCCGATCTTGATCTTGATCCGCTCCCATCCACTAAAAAAACAGTTAATGATTTTGTCAGGGAAATGACAGAAACCCTGATGGCGGATCAGATAAAACTTGATGAGTTGTATGTGAACCTTCTTGAGGCCCTGTATCGAGGCATTGGTTTTGATCGGGTTATTATGGCTATCCTGAGTATTCAGGCCTCAAAAATATCCGTAGTTGGCCGCTATGGTTTGGGTGATATTGATCCTGCTGGTGTTGCTGGCTTTGACCATCCCATGTCTAACCGGGACATGGCCATCCCCCGGTGTTTAGTGGCAGGTAAGGATATGGCCATTCCGGCAGGACGCAGCGGGGCCTTTCCTGAGGATTTTAATTATCTGGTCAAGGACCGGACGGTTTATCTCTTCCCGGTCTGTGTTGACAAGAAGCCAATTGCCCTTATTTATCTTGATCGCAAAAAGGGACGGCCTAAATTGTCTGAAGAAGAGGTGAAAAATACCCGGTTATTTCGTGATTTTGCCGTCCTTGCCATTCAAAAAATACGAGCGGGAAAGCGCTGAGCCGTGATGGCTCTCTAATAGTTTATGAAAATAACCCCAGTCAAAACAAGGCTCGTTGTTAGCATCATCGGGACAACATTATTGTCACTATGTGTTACAGCTTTGCTCTATGCCCTCCATGATCTTCCCCGGTACCGGGCGACAAAGAAGAATGAGTTGCAACAACTCGTTCAGCTTATATCTCCCCTGCTCATCGAAAAACTGACTGCAACTAGCAAACCGTCATGTCTGTGGAAGGAACTGGTTAGCCAGAACAAGATGGTCGGGCGGATTGTTTTATATCGAAGTGATTTGACGGCTTTTGATGAGTATGTTTCGGCCACTGGCAGTCCCAGCCCCTTATCTCCTGAAAAGATGGAAAGAATTGCCTTTTCGGATGACTCCTGCCAATACTATTCTCCGCTTATCGTCGATGATGAGACTACTATTGGCTACGTCGCGGTTGATTATGCACTTGCGAGGCGGGGGTATGTTTTCCCTACATCTGTAGTTGTCTTCGTTGTTGTGTTTCTGTTGTCGGCACTCACTGTCTATATCATTAGCTCTTTTAACCGATTACAGTTGCGTAAATCAATTCAAACCATGGTTGATGCGGCAAAATCTATCTATGTCGACAAAAAGTACAGGGCCTGTGTCGCCCCGCAAGCAGGGGATGAGCTTGCCCCTCTGGTAGATGTCATTAACGAAATGTTTACTGAAGTGGGACGCCGAGAAACAGAAATGCAGGAGATCAATGAACATCTAGAATCCCGAATAGAAACACGAACAACTGCTCTGCAGGAAGTTAATACACGTTTGCGTAATGAAAAGAGGCGAGGTGATCAGAGTTTTTCGGTTAAAAGTGATTTTCTTGCCAATATGAGCCATGAAATACGGACACCTCTAAATGGTATCGTTGCCTCATGTGATCTTGCTGTGGCTGAGGACTTATCACCAAAGGTCGCTAATTATCTTAAAATTATTCAGGCTTCCTCCCACACCCTTCTGCTTATCATCAATGATATTCTTGACTTCTCCAAACTTGAAGAGGGTACCCTTGAACTGGAAAATGTGCCTTTTTCATTGGCTGAACTGATGTGTCATCTCGGGGGAACATTTAAGGCTGGGGCCAGTCAGAAAAATATTGATTTTAGCCTGAATATTGACCCTCAAATACCTGATATTCTGATTGGTGATCGTGGACGCTTTCACCAGATTCTCACTAACCTCCTGGATAATGGTGTTAAATTTACGGGAGAAGGTGCCGTTTCCTTAAGTATTGTCTGTTTAGAAAAGACGGATGGTAAGGTTATTGTCGAGTGTCGTGTTCGAGATACAGGAGTTGGTTTAAGTGAAGATGGCTTGAACGCAATTTTTCAATCGTTTCACCAGTTGGACAGTTCTTCCACCCGAAGATTTGGCGGAGCAGGTTTGGGGCTTGCAATCACGCGGAAATTGGCCACCATGATGGGGGGCAGTATCGATGTCTCAAGTACCTTGGGGATTGGTTCAACCTTTACTGTAACGGTGTGCCTGGGATGGAAAGATGCTCCCCTTATGCCGGCAGATGACACGCTAGACTGCCTTACTCTTCCCCCCGGAAATCTTGATGATATTGCTGGGAAGCATGTGCTTCTCGCTGAAAATAATGAGACCAACCGTGGCATTGCTGAGGCAATGCTCACCGATTTTGGCCTTACTGTGGATAGTTTTGAAGATGGTGAATCGGTTTTACAGGCCTTATCTGAAACAGAGTATGATGTTATCATTCTTGATATTCAGCTCCCGGTGTTAGATGGTTATAAAACCATGCAACGGATACGGGCAGAGGAGAGGTTTAAGGATTTGCCGATTATTGCCCTCACGGTTCACGCCTCTCCTTCTGATCGGGAAAAATGTTTACAGGCCGGGGCCAATGCCTGTCTAGGTAAACCCATGGGCCAGGATAGGGCCAGGGATATGTTATGCCGTCTGTGTAATGGTGAGGCGTTACTTCTTCCCGCACCATCTGAAGTTAAACAGACACCCAAACCTGTGGTTCTTGATATTGATGGAGCTTCAAGGAAATTAGGAGTTGATAGTGCGGTCTATCAGAAGGTTCTTAGGACATTTTATTTTGACTACGAGGGGGTGGAGGCTGGGTTTAAGGCGGCTATAGCTAAGGCAGATTTTGACTGGTTAAAGAAGAAAATTCACTCGTTAAAAGGTTCTAGTAGTACAATCGGGGCTGAAAAACTGACAGGTTTAGCCACCAGCCTTGACTTGCTATGCAAGGAGGGAACGCTGCCAAGTGGAGATCAGGTTCACGATCTTATTGTTGAACTGGAACAGGTGCGGGGTGTGGCAAAAGAATTTGTTGCTGACGCAAATATGTCTGTTACTAAAGACGAAGAACTTGAAATAATTGAGGAATCTGGTCTCAGTGAGTGTTTTAGTACTTTGGCCAAGGCACTTGATGAATCCTTATATGATCAGATTAACAAGGAAATTAAAAATATAGAGAAGAAAATATCTGGTTCCAAAGTGGTGAATCTTGGTAAAATAATCAGGATGTATGCCTATGATGATGCGTTGGAGTTACTGCACGAGGTCGCTACTGAACTGGGAATTTCTTTTGATAATAACGAAGATATTGAATGACTATGCCCATAACTAAACAGCAAAAACCGCTGGTTCTCATTGTCGATGACACGATGATGAATATTGATCTCCTAGCCGATGTTCTGCGTAAGGATTATCGTCTTGGTATTGCCACAAATGGCCTTAAAGCCCTAGAATTTGTTGAGAAAAATAGGCCTGATATTATTCTGCTGGATATTATGATGCCTGAAATGGATGGCTTTGAGGTCTGTCAGATTCTTAAGAAAAATCCGCGAACGAACTCTATTCCCATTGTTTTCATCACGGCTTTATCGGATACTGAAAGTGTTGCCAAGGGGTTTCAGCTAGGTGGTTGCGATTATATTTCCAAGCCCTTCCATGCCCTGGAGGTTCGAGCCAGGGTCAAATCAAAATTAAATGAAGTTGATCAGTTAGGTTTTGTTAAAAATCTTTTCCAGACATCCCTTGAAGGAATTCTTGTTGCTGATGCTGATATGATCATTAGCATGGCCAATCCCATGGCTTCAACGATTACGGGGTTGGCTGAAGATGAAATTGTTGGTCAGTCCTTTACGGTTTTACAGGACAGTGAAAGTGGCGACGGTCTCCTCGACTTTAAAAGCCTGCTCCGTGATAATGACTCCTGGAGTGGTGAGTTGTGGAATCGCCGGAGAAATGGTGAGAAATTCCCCCAGAAGGTAGTCCTGTCAGTGGTGCGAAATTTGTGGGGAGAGGTCTGTAACTTCGTTGCAGTGTTCCATGATATGTCTGAAATTAAACGCCATAAGGATGAGCTTAAATATCAGGCGAATCATGATGCCTTGACCAGGTTGCCCAATAGAACTTTTTTCAAATTACGTCTCCATGATATTTTAATTGATGCCGCCAGACACCAGGAAAAAGTGGCTCTTCTTCTCCTCGATCTTGACCATTTTAAACAGGTTAATGATAGTTTGGGGCATCTTGTCGGTGATTTTCTCTTAAAGGAGGTTTGTTCCCGCTTAAAGAAGTGTCTGGGGCAGGTTGTTTTGGCACGACTTGGCAGTGATGAGTTTGGGGTAATCCTTGATGATCTGCCAAATGCGGAGGAGGCGGTTAAAATTGCTGAACAGATTAATGTGTCCCTGTCTCTGCCCGTGTTTTATGAGGGCCATGAACTCTTTATCTCGGCAAGTATTGGCATTACCTTTTTCCCTGAGGACACCACCGATCCGCAGGTCTTATTTAAAAATGGTGATCTTGCCATGGCCAGGGCGAAGGAGAAGGGGGGCAATACCTACCAGGTTTTTCATTCAACAATGGATGAGAAAATTACAAAGTTGCTTACCCTTGAAAGCAATTTCAGAAGGGCCCTCGACAAGGAGGAGTTTCAGGTTTACTACCAACCAAAGCTTGATATGCAAACCGGCGAGATCATCGGTATGGAGGCTCTGGTTCGGTGGATTCTTCCGGATGGAACCATGATTTCACCCCTTGATTTTATTCCCATGGCTGAGCGGAACGGTTTAATTGTCTTTTTGGGGGAATGGGTTTTGAAAACTGCCACGAGCCAAACCCGCAAATGGTGGGATATGGGCTTTAAAATTCCTGTGGCAGTGAATCTGTCTCCCAGACAATTCCAAGAGGCTAACTTGGTTGACCTAATAAAGGAGTCGTTGCACGAATCAGGGCTTCCGCCAAGGGGGCTGGAACTTGAGATTACTGAAAGTGTAGTGATGGAGAAAGAAGAAGACGCTCTTAATGTTTTTAACGAAGTGAAAAAACTCGGGGTTCAGTTTGCCATGGATGACTTCGGTACAGGTTACTCTTCTCTGCATTATCTCAAGCAATTCCCCCTGGACAAGCTGAAAATTGATCGATCTTTTGTCGCTAATACTCCAAGTGATGACGATGACGTTGCCATTATTACAGCAATTATCTCCATGGGGAAAAGTCTGCGGATGAAGGTGGTGGCGGAGGGGGTTGAGGAATATGAGCAGTTTGTTTTCCTCAGGGATCTTGGCTGCGATGAGCTTCAGGGCTATCTCTTTAGTCCGCCGGTACCAGCGAAGCATTTCGAGAAGATGCTGGTGGATGGCAAATGTTTACCCATACCAGCATCATAAGGGATCTGTGTCCCTTGCAAAGGAAATAGCCTCTTGATAATGCCACCTTATGATAATTTTTTATGATTACCACCCAACTTCAGCCTCGTAAAATTTCAATGTAAAAATTGTTTTTTTCAACCGCAAAGATGCAAAGAGTATTTTCCTCAGAACCAGCGAACCTTAAAATTATTTTTTTGCAAGCCTACCGTTGGTCCATTGGCCATTCCGGGGGGCACCTTTCTTGGGAGTAAACACGCCTTTGCCGTGCATAACACCATTCTTCCAGTACCCCTTGTACTTATCACCATTTTTAAAAAGATAAACACCCATACCGCTACGTAAGCCATTCTTGATACCACCTTGATACATATCTTCATTGGGGTATTGGAAGGTCGGGGTGCCGACAAGTTTATCATTCTTCCAGGTGCCTATGCAGGATATTTTGGATGCAAAAATATACTTGCCCTTGCCGTTCCTGCGGTTTGCCTTCCAATGTCCGGTAAAGGTGTCGCCATTTTTGAATTTGTAAACACCAGTACCATGTCGCATGCCATTCTTGAATTCTCCTGAGTAACGTGAGCCATTAGCGTGGACAAATACACCTTTACCATGGGCCTTGTTCTTAACAAAATCACCGGTATACTTAGATTTGTCGCGGAAGGTAAATACACCCTTGCCGCTCATTTCATTGCCTTTCCAACTTCCTGAATAGTTTTTCCCGTCGGGGAAGGTCATGGTGCCCGTGGGGCCAATTTTACCTGCGGTGAATCTGCCAATAAATTTATTACCGTTTTTAAAGGTGTAGTTGGCCTGACCATTCATCACTCCTTTTGCGAAAGGACCAATATAGCGAGCGCCATTTTTAAAGGTGATAGTGCCATTGCCTTTGCCAAGACCGTTGTCAAGTTTGCCAAGGAAGGTGTTGCCTTTAGGGTCGGTAAATGTTCCTTGTCCTGTCATTTCGCTGTCACTAAATTCGCCAACATACTTACTGCCATCCTTGAATTGGCGGGCCCCCTGACCGTTGTACACACCTTTACGCCAATTACCGGTATATTTGCCGTCGCTAAGAAAAATAAAATTACCCTGACCCTGTTTGTAACCTTTCAGCCAAGCACCGGTGTACGATCCGAGCTTGGGGTATGTCCTCTTGCCATGACCTGAGGCAAGGCCATCCTTAAAGGCGCCGGAGTGTACCATTCCGCCAATCAGCAGATAGGTTCCCTGGCCTTCTCTCTTGCCATTTTTGAAGTAACCATCATATTTGGAGCCATCAGGGTAAGTCATTGACCCCTTGCCGTGGGGGATGCCGTTCTTCACGGCACCTATGTATTTAATGCCGCCTTTTAGCTGATAAATCTTGCCTGTACTCCCCTTGGCAAGAGTTGTTTTCTTGGCTGAAGTTGATTTTGTTTTTTGCTTAGCTGGTGTTTTTTTATTGGCTATTTTCTTCTCGGTTGTCGCAGAATCTGTTTCCTTGACCAAACGACCCTTTTTAAATATCCCCGAGACAACTTTGCCGTTGGCAAAGGTCATGGTGCCCTGACCCTCGCGGATACCGTTTAACCATTGGCCCACATACTTATCACCATTGGGGTACACCTGGGTGCCCTGGCCGTCTTTTTTACCGTTGGCCCACTCACCCTCGTAGGTTGAGCCACTGCGACTTTTGGAAATACCAAACCCCTCATCACAATCGCCCTCAAGGCAGGCGGCGTATAAAGGCTGCGTGGTTATCAGGAGAAGAAGAGAGAGGGGGAGTGCCCGTTTAATTAAGGTGTGTGTGATTAGATTCAACATAGGATTACGATGGGTGTTGCCGATGGTCATCGTTTGCCCCCTTAGAATAAATTGTTCAAGGAAAATGACTTATTTGCGAAACTTTCTTTATGTCTTGTATTACATATCCTATACTACCAACTCGCGTGTATAAATGGCAAGGAGAAAGCATGATATCCTGTGGGGTTATCTAGGTTTATTTATAGTGAACCCCAGTTAATTTTGATTTTAAGGAATAGAGTATGAAAGCTGGTGTATTGCTGGATAGAGATGGGACGATTAATGAGCAGATGGGGTATATCAATCATATTAGTCGGTTTGTAATGTTGCCGGATGCGGCACCTGCCATAAAACTACTCAATGACCATAATATTCCTGTGGCCGTGGTGACAAATCAATCGGGTTTGGCCAGAGGGTATTTCCCTGAGGAGTTACTTGACCAGGTGCATGATAAGATGCATAAGTCCCTGGCTGAGGTTGCAGCTCATGTGGATGGGGTTTTCATTTGTCCCCACCACCCCGAGGCGAAGGAGGAGAAGTACCGTGCTGATTGTAATTGCCGTAAGCCCAAGACTGGCCTGTTCGACCAGGCCTCAGACGCCCTTGATCTTGATCTGCATAGATCATATATGGTGGGGGATAGGTGGTCTGACTTGAAGGCGGCGGTGCAGTGTGGGGCTGTACCCGTCCTTGTTCTGACAGGCTATGGCGCAGGAGATTTTGAATACATTGGCCCCACTCAGGATGTTCAGCCTGCTTATGTTGCAGGGAACTTAACAGAGGCCGTGGAGTGGATTATTGCTGATATGGCTAAGTGAATTTCCTACTTAAAGATAAAGACCATCTCGTTGCGTTTAAGGAGACCCTGCTCGCGAGCGACCTGCTCAAGATACACTGAGTCCGTCTTCAGCTTCATAATCTCGGCCCGCAATACTTCATTTTCAGCCCGCAATGTTATATTATCTGTACGGATCGTGGAGAGTTCGGACTGAACCGAAAATAGTTGAAATGTTCCGTTGGGTGAGAACAACAGCCATAGGGATATGATACTAAAGGTAATGACCGAGAGGACGATGAGCTTTTTCCGTTCATACGGATTGAGTTGGGGCAGGCTGATGGCAGGCATAGCAATTCTCTTTTTCTAAACTTGTGTAAATAATCTGGTGTGCGCCAGATCTCCCTCAAATTTTTGCCCCGGATGACCATGCCTGGGATGTTTTTTTTAAACTGTTTCAGGCGAAGGTCATAAGGAATCCATACCCTAATTTACTGAAAGTTCAAATAAAAATCTATTTTTAGTGATGATTTAATGAGAAAACCTGATGTGTTACCTGAGAAAAAAGAAGTTTGGCTGGTGTCAAGCTGCTTGGTTGGTTTAAGGACGAGATATGATGGTAAAAGTAAGCCAAGTAGTGCCTGCCTCCAGTTTCTCGCTGACAAGAGGTGGATTCCCGTTTGCCCAGAACAGTTGGGTGGTCTTGCAACACCCAGGGCGCCTGCTGTGCTCAAAGGGGGGAATGGTGACGATGTTCTTGTGGGGACAGCACAGGTGATAACACGGGAAGGGGTAGATGTCAGTGCAGCGTTTCGGTATGGCGCAAAGCAGGTGCTGGTAATTCTAAAGAGTCAGGATATTGCCGGCATGTGTGTGAAGGCGCAGAGTCCGTCCTGTGGCTTGACGGAAGTTGTTGGGGTTACCAGTGCCCTTTTACTCCGCGAAGGAGTGCAGTTAAGGGAGTTCTAGGGAGCTATGGGATGCGAAGCATTTTCAGGATGAGAATCCCGGCCTCATATAATAGGTAAAGGGGGCCTGCCATCAGTAGCATATTGACTACATCAGGCGTTGGAGTCAGGAGGGCTGCGACGATGGAAATGGCCAATAGGGCATAACGCCTGTTATCCTGAAATTTTTTACGGCTGAGCAACCCGACCTTGCCTGAGAAAACCATAAAAATTGGGAGTTCGAAGATGAGACCAAAGGCGAGGATGAAAACCGTGATAAAGTTAACAAATCGTCCCACCGAAATGATGGATTGTAGTTGTTCTGATTCAAAGCCGAGGAGAAATTTCACCCCAAATGGCAGGGTTATAAAATAACAAAATGTTGAGCCGGCGTAAAACAGGAAACAGGTGAAGACAAAGAACCAGAACCGGGCGGTAATGCTTAGGCGAAATGGTTTGGCTAGAGCCCGCCAGAGAAAGAACACCATGATCGGCATAAGCAGAAAAATGGCGGAAACGAAGGCTAGTTTGACGTGGGCAAGAAAAGGTTCGGCAACGGTGAAAAATGCAAGTTCCTGGGAGAGGTGAGCCTGGAGAAACGCAAAGATATGGGGCGAGAAAAAGAATAGACCGATGGTTGCACTAAAAATAAAGCAACCAAGCCACAGCGCCGCTGTGCGCATAGCCATGATACTGGCAACGATCCTTTTGGCAGAATCATTTGAGGCGAGACCCTCGCTAATTGCTGATGACATGGGTTTAGGATATACGCTGTGACAGGTTCAGTTTGGAGGTTTGCGAAAAGTTTTTCAAGGTACCCCCCCAGTTAGAGTAAATTCTTGCGTATAAAATCAACCCCATTTCTAAAGAGGGCAACGCCCTGGCCTTCCTCCGGTAACTTTTCACGGCTCCAGCGAGGATGATTGACCCGGTTTAAAAAGGCCTCTGGGTGGGGCATCAGGCCAAATAAACGACCGGTGGGATCGCAAATCCCGGCAATGCCATCGAAGGATCCGTTGGGGTTTGCTGGAAATGTTGTGGTTGTCTCTCCTGTTTCGGGGTCGACATAACGCATGGCCACGAGTTTTTCAGACAGCACCTGTTGCATGGTGGCCTCATCCTTGGCTACAAATTTTCCTTCACCATGGCGGATTGGATAGTACAGATCGCTAAGGCCTTTGGTAAAGACACAGGGGCAGTCAGGGTCCACCTTGAGATTGACCCAGCGATCCTCAAACTTGGAGGAGTCATTATAGGTCAGACTGACCCTGCGCTCTTCGTGACAATTGGCAAATCCTGGAAGAAGACCCATCTTAACCATGAGTTGAAAACCATTACAGACGCCAAGGATCAGTTTCCCGGCATCTATAAAGCGTAAGAATTGGGATAGCAGTTTTTCGCCACTGGGCTCAACCGTGGCATATCTGAAACGAAAGGCACCTGCCTGTCCAGCCCCAAGATCATCACCATCGAGGAAACCACCGGGCAGACACAGGAGATGGTAATCATCAAGGGTGTATTCACCATGCAGGAGTTCACTGACATGGACAATATCAATCTGCTCAGCACCACCAAGCTTGCAGGCGTGAGCCATTTCAGTTTCACAATTGGTACCGTATCCGGTGAGAACTATGACTTTTACTTTTGACATGGGAAAGGCTCCGTTATCCGGGAATGGGCTATTTCGTTAAATAAATAAGTTTAAAAGGGTACCTTCTACCATACCCGAAAAAAAATATCATTGATCGACAGGCTTAACTGCCAAAAAATTCTTTATCGAGGCGATTGAAGAAAATCTCCATAAAGGCGTGGCGTTCATGGGCCAGTTCCCGGCCGAGTGGCGTGACCATCCGCTCTTTGATGTGGCACATTTTAACTTTAAATTCTCGGTAGGCCGTATCGTCGCTGGTGTATGATTTAGTGGTATCTATATCTTTATTGGAATTATGCAGAATGGCACCAATTTCACCGGCAAAGAGGAAGGCCCGGCCGATGCCAATTGCCCCGATTGAGTCAAGCTTGTCGGCGTCAAAGAGTATTTTGGCTTCTAGTGATTTGGGAACATTTTCCCCTCGGTAGCGATGACAGAGGATGGTGGTGCAGATTTCCTTAATATCATCTGGGGGAAAATCAAGGTTCTGGAGAATGGGTCGGGCGAGTTTAGCCCCGTAAGCGGCATGACATAAGGCGCCTTTTAGGGCTGTTTCCCTGCGTCTGCCAATGTCATGCAAGATGGCTCCTGCGGCGAGAATGTCCAGGCGTGCGCCCATCTGCCTACCAATGTAAATGGCGGTTTTTTCAACCCTAAGGGCATGATCCGGGCCGTGACACCCGCCTTCAGAGTCGCAATAGTCTTTGGCAACTTTTCGTAATTCTATGGCAGTGACTGGGTCAAGGGTGGTCGGTGATGTGGGGGCTATGGTTGCAAGCATGGTAAGTTAGAACTTGAAAAAACCAAAGAGTTGAACCCTGAGCCAGTTTATGGCAACGAGAATGAATTCTTCATCGGATAACTGGTCACTGTCCTCAACCTTGCCGCAAGCGCGAAAGGAGTCCTGGTCGTACAAGGTGTCAAGAAAGAGTGCGCGTTGTTCAATGGTTGGTTTTTTCCGTCCGGTATCAGGGTGCTGGAGAATGGTGAGCATGGCATCATTCATACTGTTGTATGTATGGAGTTCCTGGCCTTCAGTCCATTTTGCCACCGTCTGGGTGTCGGGTTCAGAAAAACCATGACAGTGGGGTTCACGGAGAACAACATGGATGGCATCATAGCTCCCGTCATCCTGTTTAAAGGCTCCGCGGCCCAAGGGATAGACTCGGCATGCCCCCGGTCGCCCGCTATAAACGGTACATCCCTTGCCTTCAACAAAGGGACAGCTAACCCGGCCATCATCCTTCATGCCAAGGTACACCCGTGGGAAGAAGTCTCCTTCCTCCCACTCAATGACTGCGTACTCCTCAAGGAATTGTTTCGTCGGAATATGCAGGGCACGACTCAACCGCACAACATCGTACGGGGTCAGGGCCAGTTCGAGTTGTCGGCAACAGTCGGTAAAGCAGGGAACACCCGGATGACAATTAAACTTAAAGGTCTCGTGTTCGGTGATTTCCTTGATATGTTCCGGTAGCTGTAACGATCCCATATCTAGTTTTTCCGCCAAAGGTAGAGGACTGGGCTGGCAATAAAGATGGATGAGTACGTGCCAACGACAATACCGGCAAGAAGTGCAAAGGAAAAGCCGTGGATGACCGTACCACCCATAATAAAGAGAGCCGCCATAACCATGGCAGAGGTGAGTGATGTCACAAAGGTTCGACTCATCACCTGGTTGATAGATGTATTGATAGTGGTTCTGAAATCTGGAGCATCTTCCTTACGCATATTTTCGCGAATACGGTCAAAAACAACAACGGAGTCGTTTAACGAATAACCAGCAAGGGTCAGGAGGGCCGTGACAATCAAGAGGGTGATTTCAATATTAAGGATATAACAGAGACCGAGCACAACGATAACGTCATGGAAGGTGGCCAGGGCTGCGGCAATACCAAAGCTGATATCAAAACGCAGGGCAAGGTAACAAATAACCCCTATGAGCGAAATAAAGATTGCCTGTAAAGCCTTGGTTTTTAAAGCATTACTCACCGATGAACCAATCTCCGACTGACTCTCAAGAACCCAGTTATACTGACTGAGGTCATCGGTCATAAGTTTTGACACGGTGTCGGCCTCGGTACCAACCACCTCGCTTGATTTTTTGATCTTGACGATGAGTCTGTTTTCACTGGGTACGGGTTGCAGGTCGTAATCCTTTAAGACGGAGCGAACATCATTCATGTCAAAGGGTTTATCGGCTTTGTACTGCAACATGGCACCACCGGCAAAATCAACCCCAAGATTCCCTTGGCCACGCATGATCTGTACTCCGGAGAAGAGGCCAATCAGTACCAGGACCCCGGAAACGGTAAATGTGATATTACGCAACGACATAAAGTCGATATTAGGACGCTTGAATGACTCAAAGAACTTGATTGGTTTTAGCATCCGCTTTTCGTACAAGAAATCATAGACTAGGCGGGTGGCGAACAGAGTGGTGAAAAGGTTAAAGGTAACACCGAGTGACAGGGTAACGGCAAAACCCTTAATTGGGCCAGTACCAAAGAGAAATAGCGCCATGGCAGTAATCAGGGTGGTGACCTGGGAGTCGACAATTGTCCAGAACGCCTTGTCGTAGCCACCTTGGATTCCCGCCCTAGTGGATTTGCCAAGACCGAACTCTTCTCGCATTCGTTCAAAAATAAGGACGTTTGAGTCAACTGCCATACCGATTGAGAGGATAATTCCGGCAATACCTGGCAGGGTCAGGGTGGCCTGGAGGGCGGCAAGACCGGTGAAGACAAAGAGGATGTTTAGTAAGAGTGCCATGTTGGCAATAAGGCCGGAAAGTCGGTAATAGACAATCATAAAGAGGAAGACCATGGCTGTCCCGAACAGTCCAGAGTTGATCCCCTTGGTGATGGAATCGTGACCGAGGGAGGCTCCAACCGTCATTTCCTGAACAATATCCACGGGAGCTGGCAGGGCGCCGACCCGGAGGACAATGGCCAGGGAGGTGGCGTCTTCGAAGGTGAAATTCCCTTCAATCATGGCGCTGCCACCATGGATCTTTGATCTTATGTTCGGGGCTGAACGCACGTTGCCGTCAAGGACAATGGCCAACCGTTCGTTGATGTGGTCTCCGGTGATCTTGGAGAACATTTTTGTTCCGGTTCCAGTTAACTCAAGACTTACATAGGGCTCGTTGAAGTTCCCGCCGATCTGGACCTGGGCATCGGCAATGGCTTCGCCGGTCATAAGTATTTGATCATTTAGAACAAGGGGGGAGAATGTGACGATACCTGTCTCCGGGTCGAACTCCTTGTCAAAATAGATGGAGGTGCCTTCAGGAAGTTGGTGGCGCAGGAGATCGTTTATAATTTGTCTGTCCTGGCCATCAGCAAATTTGCCTGTAGCCTTGGCCTGATTTACCAGGGGGATAATGGCACGGGTGGCGACACCGTCAACAATCTTAAATTCGAGTTGGGCCGTCTCGCCCAGGAGATCCTTGGCCCTGGCTTTATCCTTGACGCCAGGCAGCTGGACAATAACCTCATCCTGGCCCTGCCGGACAATTACCGGCTCTGAGACTCCAAACTGGTCAATACGGTTACGAATAATCTCAAGGGCCTGATCAACGGCCTTATCGTTAATAAAGTCAACCCGTTCCTGTTTTAAACTGATAAAAATGCGCGGGAAGTCACCACTCGTCTTTATCTCGGTTTGCAGGTCGGTGTAATCTTCTTTAATTATAGCCTCAACAGCAGCAAGGTCGCTTTTGTTCGGCAGGGTGAATAGGACCTTTTTGGTGTCGCCGGAGGGCATCTTCACCACGGTTATCTGCTGTTCCTTTAATTGATCCTTAAGGTGGGCGGTGCTGAAACTTAAGGCATTTTCAATGGCTTTTTCAAGATCAACCTTGAGGACAATGTGCATCCCGCCCTGCAGGTCGAGTCCTTCCTGTAGCCCTGGGTTAGTCAGATAACGTTGGGTCCAGGTTAAATTGGGGTTGGATTTAATGGCGTCAATGTAATCTGTTCCCTTCATCTTGGTATATAGTGATGGAAACAATGTTGCACCGGCGTACCCGATGAGAAGAATGAGGAATACTATTTTCCATTTAAGGCTTTTTGTCATGCCGGAGACTCCCGAGAGCTTTTTTTATTGAGTGCTGGAACCGTATGCTATTATTATTGTTTTAGTAGAGAATAGACCTGGAAGGGGATATCTTTATAAAACCCCAGCGATTATACCCGACCAACCAACTATGTCAAATGTATACTGTTCAGTATTTTAAGGCTGATTCAGGTGGACGGAAGTGGAAAAATTGGCTACAAAAGAAACCCGGATAGAACCCTTCTGCTCTCCCCTGGGTTCTGGTAAAGGAATTTAATTATGCAACTTGTTGATTCTGCAGTTGAACTGGATGATTATTCGGTTCATTTGCTCCACTCAAAAGTCCAGACTAGCCGTAGTGTTCTCTTTCTGCATGGTATGAAATTTACTGCCAGAACCTGGGAGTCCCTAGGCTCCTTGGAAAAGGTGGCCGATGAGGGTTTTTCGGTCTACGCCCTTGATCTTCCTGGGTTTGGTGATTCACCAAAGGCTGATATTGCTTCTGTTCAGGTTCTTAAACAGGTTATTTTAAACCAGAAGCTGGATAAACCTGTTTTGGTTGGGCCGTCAATGGGGGGTAAGGTCTGTCTTGAATTTGCCCTGAGTCAACCGGAGTTGCTTGGTGGTTTGGTTCTAATTGGTGCTGTTGGTGTTGCTGAGGTTCGGGACAGGCTTTCTAAAATCAAGGTGCCGACTCTTATAGTATGGGGCTCAGAAGACGCCATTGCGCCACCGGCTGATGGACATACGTTGGATAGTCTCATTCCTGATTCCAGCCTTGTTCTGCTACAAGGTGCTCCCCATCCCTGCTATCTGGATCAACCGGATATCTGGCATTGGGAATTAATAAGTTTTCTAAAAGGAAATTTTTAAGAAGGTTACTCTTATCTTCTTTTTAACGAGAAAAAAATATGCAAAAAATACATAAGTCGTTGGATGAACTCTCTAGTGAAGAACTTGCCAGGCTCCTAAGCCAAACCGCCTTCGATAAGAAAGCTGAAGAGATTGTTGTTATTGATGTGCGGGGATTGTCCTCTTTTACTGATTATTTTGTTATCATGTCCGGGCGTTCCACTCGTCATGTTCAGGGATTGGCAGATGCCATCGGTGCCCATATGCGGAAAAAACGGATCAGTCAATCCTCTGCCGAAGGGTATAACGAGGGGCAGTGGGTTTTGCTCGATTATAATGATGTAGTGGTTCATATCTTTTACCACGAGTCGCGTTCTTTCTATGATATTGAAGGGCTGTGGCATGATGCCCCAAGATTGGAGCTTGATCTTAAATGAAAAAGCCTGTTCTGCTGGCAATTCTTGATGGTTGGGGGGTTGGTGAGGAAACTGCGAACAATGCAGTTTTTAGGGCCAGGACACCCAATATGGATCGCTGGCAACATGAATATCCTGCCACCACGCTCCTTGCCCATAATGGTGCAGTGGGTTTGCCTGAGGGACAGATGGGAAATTCCGAGGTTGGTCATCTAAATATTGGGGCCGGACGGGTGGTGCATCAGGATTTTAGCAGAATCAATCACGCGGTTGACAGTGGCGAACTTAGTGAAAATAAACAATTGGTTTCTGCTATTAAGGCGGCAAAGACTGGTAACTCCGCCTTGCATCTTCTGGGGCTTCTTTCCGATGGTGGGGTGCATAGTCATATTGACCATCTCCTTGCCCTTGTTCGTATGGCGGCTGACTTTGGTCTTAAGCAGGTTTTTATTCATTGTTTTATGGATGGTCGTGATACCCCGCCCTCAAGTGGCGTGACCTATATGCAGACCCTGGTCGACGCCCTTACGGCTATCGGCACGGGTCGGGTGGCCACCATTGGCGGACGATTTTATGGTATGGATCGGGATAACCGCTGGGACCGAGTGGAGTGTGCCTGGAAGGGGCTTGTGGCGGGTGAGGGAGTGGTCGTCAGTAAGGATCCGGTTGCGGCGGTGCAAGATGCTTACGCCCGGGGTGAAACGGATGAGTTTATTAAGCCCATAGTCCTTGTAAGAGATGGCAACCCTGTTGCCACCGTGCAGGATAACGATGTGGTCTGTTTCTTTAACTTTAGAGCAGATCGCGCCAGGGAGTTAACCCGCGCCTTCACTGAGCCTGGTTTTGCCGGTTTTAATGTTAGTAATCGACCAAGCCTTGAGCGGTTTATCACCATGACCCGTTACGATGAGGCGTTTGATCTGCCAGTGGCCTTTCCGGCCACCAGTTTGACCCGTATCCTGGGTGAAGAGGTGAGTCGTGCCGGTTTAAGGCAGTTACGCATTGCTGAGACAGAAAAATACGCCCATGTGACCTTCTTTTTTAATGGTGGTGTTGATGAACCCTTTGCGGGTGAGGATCGTGTTCTTATTGATTCGCCAAAACAGGTGCGAACCTACGATGAGCTCCCCGCCATGAGTTGTCCCCTCGTCACCAAGACCTTACTGGCAAAGCTTGACGAAGATATTTATGACCTTGTTATTCTCAACTTCGCCAATGCCGATATGGTGGGGCATACAGGGATACTTCCCGCCGCTATTGAGGCCTGTGAAACGGTGGATTATAATCTGGGTCTCATTGCCGATAAGGTTCTTGGCTGTGGGGGGACTGTACTGGTAACTGCTGATCACGGGAATTCTGATATTATGTATGATACCGTAAAGGATGAGCCGTACACTGCCCATACCTTAAATCCGGTGCCATTAATCCTTATTAATAATGATTTGCAGGCGAAGACCCTGCGTTCTGGTGGGGCTTTAAGGGATATAAGCCCCACCATACTCTGTTTGCTAGGCCTTGATAAGCCAGAGGAAATGGATGGGCAGTGTCTCTATTGATGTGAACATTGTTAAACGTAAGCCGGTGGTAGTATTCCACCGACTTTAATGGTCATGTCGATAGCGGAGACTGCGATTACTTGAGTGGTCACATTACTGAGAAAAGTTAGGAAAGAAAGATGAAATATATCAGTACGCGGGGCCAGATTGCGCCGGTCTCCTTTAAAGAAGCTGTGATGATGGGCCTTAGCCGGGATGGTGGCTTGCTTCTGCCCGAGTCTATCCCCTCCCTCTCCGGCGAGGAAGAGCGCCTGGCTCTTTTATGTTTTAGTGAGTTGTCCTGCGAGGTTATCTCTCTCTTTGCCCCCGATTGCAGGGATGATCTGCCAAGGATCATCGATAATTCTTACAGTACCTTTACCCACCCTGAGGTTACACCACTTGTGGCAAAGGGTGGGGTGCATATCCTTGAGTTATTCCATGGGCCGACCCTGGCCTTTAAAGACGTGGCTCTGCAGTTTCTGGGTAATATGTTCGAATATCTGCTCAGTGAGTCCGGCACCCACATGAATATCCTTGGTGCCACCAGTGGTGATACCGGCTCGGCTGCCATCTATGGAGTGCGGGGCAAGGATAGAATCAATATCTTTATCATCCATCCCCATAAACGGGTCAGCCCTATTCAGGAATTACAGATGACCACGGTACTTGATAGCAATGTGTTTAATATGGCTATCAGGGGGACGTTTGATGATGGGCAGGCCATTGTTAAAACTATTTTTAATGATCTTGAATTTAAAGATGCCCATAGCCTTGGGGCCATTAACTCGATTAACTGGGCCAGGATTGTTGCCCAGGTGGTCTACTATATTTATGCTGCCCTGCGTTTCCCGGCAGGTTTAGTGGATTTTTCTGTGCCAACCGGGAATTTCGGCGATATCTTTGCGGGCTTTATCGCCAGAAAGATGCTGCCGCAAAGGATTGGTAAGTTGGTCCTGGCCACAAACGATAATGACCTGCTTAGCCGTTTTGTAAGCGCCGGAGACTATTCCCTTGGCCAGGTGAAGCAGACCAGCAGTCCATCCATGGATATCCAGGTGGCAAGTAACTTTGAGCGCTATCTCTATTTTCTAAAGAACAGGGATAGTGGAGCCACGAAAGCTGCCATGGAAGATTTTGGTGTAAATGGCAGTCTCACCTTTACTGACAGGGAGCGTGCCGAGATTAAAGAAACCTTTTTGACCCTTTCTGTGGATGAGAATAGAGTGGAGGAGACTATCCGCTCCTTCTATACTGATACCGGTTATACCTGTGACCCCCATACAGCAGTAGGGGTATGTGCCGGCCTGCACCATAAGCGCAAGGATGTGCCCATGGTCTGTCTTGCCACTGCCCATCCGGCAAAGTTTGCTGATGCTGTGCTTAAAGCCACAGGCAAACAGCCTGAAAATCCCAAGTCCATCGCCGATCTCGGCGAGCGGGAGAGTCGTTGTGTCATCCTCGATGCCGATGTTGAGCAGGTGAAAGAATTTGTCGAAAAGAATGGTTTGTAGTTCGTTGTTGGCAGGTTCTGTTCTGATTTTGGCCTAATGGTTGTGTAATGCCCTAAACAGGAGACTGCCTGAATTCAGGCAGTATTTTCTTTTAAATCTAATTAGCAACTCCCACCCTAATCCTTCATAATCTTCTGGCAGGTTTTTGAGACATGCTGCAAGCACTGTTTTGCACTAGGGTCCATATTGGGCAGGGCCAGTAGCCAGTCGGCAACATCGGCGTGAATTGATTTTACTCCCCGTTCAAGGGTTGTGATGCGTTTATGCTGTATCTCCCCTCTTTCATTGCGGCCCACAGGATGTTTTCGGTCGCTTTCCTTTATGCGGTGAATAAGCTGGTTGAGGAGGGCCTTGATGATGGGCAGTGTTTCTTCCAGGGCTGAGGTCAGGGTTTTTTCATCCATTACAAGGAGTTGGCAATACTCCTTGGCTTCAGCAGATGCGGAGCGTGGTTCATTATTGATTATGGCCATCTCGCCAAGGATCTGACCGGGAAACATCGTGGTAAGGTGATGCTTCTTGCCGCCAACAATTTTGTAGATTGAAACGGTTCCCGTGCGAATGAGGTAGGCGTGGGTGCCGGATTGACCCTCTTTGAAAATAGTCTGACCGGGGTTAAACTCCATAAGTTGAAACTGGAGTGGTTGTTTCTTCTCGCCTGATTCTGAACTGTTTTCCATGGCTATAGCTTTTCCCCCCACTTAAGCATTTGTTTGTTGATAACTATTTTAAGGGTTTCCTGACAGAGTTCATAGCCATTATCAAAAAAAGGTAAAAAAAGTAAGGTGGTTCTTCTATTGGCAAGTGTAATCTTCGGGAGAATTGGCATGATATTTCTTTTGGCCACGGCGCATTGACCAAGGATCAGTTTGATGGCTTCCTCAGCATCCGCAGCGGCCAGCGATACGGGGTTTGTTGTTTGGGGTAGGGACTCTTCACCTGTGATGGGCTGTTGGGCTGCCGTAAGTTGCCCGGCCACCCGGAGGAAGATTTTGGGGCGAATTTTAAAGGCCGGACAAAAAAATGCTAGGGGTTCCTCTTCCCATTCGGGCTTGATAACCCTTGGCAGGTTGGTTAGCCGGATAAAATCGGCCAGACTGGTAAGGGTTATCCCGCCAAAATCTAGACTGATCTGCCAAAAAGGCAGATAGATCGTGGCAGGACGCGCGGAATATACTGTTGAGAAATTCACCCGCCTAAAACTGCCATTCTCGTTATGCCAGGCGCTGTTGCAATTTGGGCAGAGGTGGATCACGCTGGCCTGATCTGATTGCATATCCCAACCACAGTTGGGGCAAAGAGTTGGCATGAGGGTCGTCTGCCAACTCAGTTTCGCCATACGGATCGGCGCGAAAAGATCTTTATCAGCCGGTAGTTCTGTAAGTGTTGCACCTGTAACACCGTCCAGGACAAGGTTGTCTTGGATAAAGAGAGGTTGATAAATAGTTGAAAATGTTTCTCCTATCCATTGGCTATGGCTGTTTGGTTTCAGGGTGAGGTCTTGCACGGTGGCTGCGCTGGCAATCGCGTCCTGCCAAGTCATGCTGTGCTTCAGGTAGGTTGTTTGCAGGGTTTTGGAGGCAAATTGCAATCTCATGGTCTGGGGGCGAAGGCCAAGGGTGTGGGGGAGAATATCGATGCCGGTAGCACTTACGGTGGTGTCAATAACCTTATGCTGGATCCCATCAAGATCGTAGGTGAATAGCGATCCTTTAAGGCGCAGGTAGGGGAGGTGAACAAGCTCACCTTGCACATCTTTACTGTGGGGCAGAATGTAATGGGCATCGCCTTTTTCAAGAAAATGGCGAATACCACACCACGGGCATTCGAGGAGGGTGTCTGTTTCCAGAAGCTCCATTTCTCCACCACACTGTTCACAGTTTCGTTCTATGGTGAGATTCAATTTTTCCCCTGATACTGATTCATCTTCAGCCTAACGAGTGGTTGCTAGGACTATTTTAGCCACGCAAGTCCTTATTTTGAATTCAGGCTTCAGAAGCCAGAATTCAGGAGAATGATAAGAAAATATGTTGTGCTTAATTCTGAATTTAAACAACACTTCCCGTCCAACAAGAGCATAAAAAGACAACAATCCAGCGGTATAGTGCAGGAGGGAGAGTCGAGTTATAGTTTTTCGCCACAATGGTCGCAGAAGAACGCCCCCGGCAGGTTCTCCTTGTGGCAGGATGGGCAGGTTGTGGGCTTTGGTTTTTCGTCGGTGGGGTGACCGCAACGGGAGCAAAATTTGGCGTTGGGGGTGATGTTCTTGTTGCAGTTGCTGCATTGTTTTAGAACTAATATCTGATGTCCACATAGGGGGCAGAACCTACAATTTGCTGGAATATGGCCTGAGCAGTCGGGGCAGGTTGCTGGGGCAGATTCTGTTGAGGCGTTGTTGGCGCTGTTGTTGAGCATGGCCGGCATCATAAAACCCATGCCCAGTCCCATGCCTTCTCCGGTGCTACCCTGATTCTCTGCGGCTTTTTCCATGGCGGCTGCTGCCTTTAGTTTAATGAGTTTTTCCATATCCTTAATCACGGTCAGGCGGGACTGGTCATCAATGGATTTTTGCACCTCGGGTGGTGGGGTGATGGAGGTGATATAGAGATTTGCCAGTTCCAGGCCAAAATGGCTGAAGTCTTCAGCAAGTTTTTTATGCAAACCTGTCGAGAGGGTTTCATAGGTGCCTGGGAGGTTGAAAATAGTGTCCAGCTTTTTGCCAAGATAATCATTAAATCTGGATATAATCACCCGTTTCAGGTAGTCGCTGATTTCCTTGGTGGTGTATCTGCCCATGGTGCCAACGAGGGTGTTAATAAAGAGAATAGGCTGGGCAATGCGGATGTCAAAAACACCATGGGCCCGCAGACGAATAAGGCCAAGTTCGGTATCCTTAAAGGCGACAGGATTGCGGGTTCCCCATTTGAGATTGGGGAAAACTTTCAAATTGGCAAAGTATACTTCGGCCCGTAATGGGCTTTCCATTCCCCAAGGGATAGATAGTAGCTTTGTGATAATGGGGATGTTGGCTGTTTTTAAGGTGTGGAGTCCCGGTCCGAAAACATCACCCGACCTGCCCTTGTAGAAGAGAGTGGCGGCCTGGCTTTCCCGAACGGTAAGTTGGGCGCCATATTTGATATCTGTTGAACCGTCCTCAGGGATGCGTTTGACCATCTCCTGGCCTGACTCGTCAAACCATTCTATAAGTTCCAGGCTTAAATTACCCATGCAGGATCTCCTTGATATTAATTTATGTAAAAGGGTATTTTACTGGTTTGGGTCTGAAATTGTTAGTGAAAAATGGTGGTTATAATATTTTCAAAGATTGCTCCAGGCGTGGCATTACTGCGCCCTTGAAATGATAGCTGATTTTTGGAGGATCTTCTGAATCTCTCGAGCCATCTTGCCATTTGGTTCAGTGGCAACCAGTGGCTCAAAGTTGCGGAGATTGTCCTCAATGGCATCATTGCGACTGAGGTGGCCAGCAAGGGGGAGGGGGATTGACAGGGCTTTTTCGCTTAGGGCTCCGATGGCTTGGGCACTTTGGCTGGCCTGATGGATTTTCGTAACCTTATTGACGATGAGGTATGGGTTGAAATGGATGATGGGACGGAGAACCTGGGGGGTGTAAAGCGGGTTGACCTGGTGGATGTGGGTACATAGATCAGAAATACATTTGATTCCGGTGTTTTTGGCGCTGAGCCCCTCTTGAAGCAGGTGAGCCAGGGAGCCTGATCTAATCTTGTCTTCTCCGGCTTCAGGGCCTGTAAGTCTGCGTAATTTACGATATAATGCTGTTTTAAGAAATTGATAAGCACCAATATAAGAGGCCGAATCCTTGGTTGTCATTACGTACCCACAATCGGCCATAAGGAAAAAATCGAGCATATTGTAGGAGGTGTCGCCCCCTAAGTCGAGGATGACAAAATCGGTATCAAGATTTCGAATATTTCTGATGAGTTTCAGCTTTTGGGCGTGGGCGATGTTGGCCATGCCAAGTTCTGAGCTGTCGCCGCCAATCATAAGGGGGCCATGTTTGCATGGGGAGATGATTTCTTCAAGGGTGGCGAACCTCTTGTGAAGAAAGTCGTTGATGGTTCTGTCGAGAACAAATTTTTCACCCAGATAAAGGCTGAGGTTGGCACCGCCAAGGTCAAGGTCTATACTGATAACCCTGAAACCTTGTTGACAGAGGTATACCGCCATGTTGGCGGCAAACAGTGACTTGCCGATCCCGCCCTTTGCCCCACCAACCGCAATAATTGTATTTTTTTTTAGGGGTTGGTGTTCCGGCAGTTTGTTTTTCAGGTATAAACCAAGGGATTCATACGCCTTTACGGCCTTCTTGAGAAATTCTACCCGTTCTTGGCGCTTATTCAATGAGTCGGACGGATGTTTGCTGGGATGATGTTTTTTTACGGTGGAAAGGTAGGCCTTTTTTAAAGAGTAGGTGTCGATATGTTTAATAATGTGGCGACTTAGGACTTCTTTGGGCGCAAAAAGACAGGATGCGGCATCGAGGATACGCTTTTGTTGATAAATTGAAAGGGTGTCTTTTTTCTGCAAAGATGTACCTTGGCTCTAGTGCCTGTCTGGGGTGTAATTGTACTCCTAGAGTATATCGGTAAATTGGCATGAAAGTAAAAAGGATTTAATCCATTGGTGGGGACAATGAATGGTTACAGATGATTATAGGGCTAAGGTTTATGGAGCGGTAGATTTCCTGAAAGAACAGACTGATTTTAGGCCGGAGATTGTGATTGTCCTCGGAACGGGACTCGGTGGGCTTGCCAGTGCTGTTGAGGTTGAGTGTGCCTTTGCCTACGAAGATATTCCCGGATTCCCGCGTTCCACAGTTAAATCCCATGTCGGACAGTTGATTTTCGGCTGGATCAAGGG
>JAJRUT010000018.1 GCA_024277655.1 Deltaproteobacteria bacterium
GATTGTCCTCGGAACGGGACTCGGTGGGCTTGCCAGTGCTGTTGAGGTTGAGTGTGCCTTTGCCTACGAAGATATTCCCGGATTCCCGCGTTCCACAGTTAAATCCCATGTCGGACAGTTGATTTTCGGCTGGATCAAGGGGCGCCGCGTGGCTGTTTTGCAGGGGCGGTTTCACTACTACGAGGGGTACTCAACCCGTGATATCACCTTGCCAGTCCGGGTTCTTTCCCTGCTTGGGGCCACAATTTGTATTGTTTCCAATGCCTCAGGTGGACTTGATCCAGCCTTTGAGCCGGGAACCCTTATGGTTATTTCCGACCATTTAAATTTTATCCCTGAAAATCCCCTGCGAGGCGCTAATATTGATGAGTGGGGCGTAAGATTTCCTGATCTGTCCCAGGCGTATGATCCTGCCTTGCAGAAACTGGCCAGGCAATGCGGACGGGAGCTTGATTTGCCAAAGGTGCGGCAGGGGGTATATGTGGCTATTCCTGGCCCAAGCCTCGAGACGCCTGCTGAGACCAGATATCTGCGTGGTTGTGGTGCCGACGCCGTTGGCATGTCCACCGTCCCCGAGGTTATCATTGCTGTGCATGCCGGGTTGCGGGTTCTGGGTATTGCCATGGTGTCGAATGTTAATGATCCTGACAACTTTAAACCAATTCTTATTGATGATATTCTTGTGGAAGCCAAAAAGGCTGAAGAAGCGTTTGTGATGCTTGTTACCGAAATCATAGGGAAAATATAATGGAAAAGGCTGATCTGCTCATCTGTGGTCATTTGCTTACCATGGATAAGGGAAAGGAGATAGAGGCTGGTGCTGTTGCCTGTCGGGATGGCTTTATTGTCGGGGTCGGTTCTGAAAAAGAGATGGCTGAGACCTTTACAGCGACTAAAACGTTACGGGCTGATTTAGGGGTGGTACTTCCCGGTCTTATCAATGTTCACACCCATGCGCCCATGGCCCTTATGCGGGGTTTGGCCGACGACTTACCCCTTATGACCTGGTTGCAGGAGCATATCTTTCCGGTCGAGGCAAATCTCACCTCGGAGATGGTGTACTATGGCGCCATGCTTGCCATTATGGAGATGATTAAGGGCGGCACCACCAGCTGTTGTGATATGTATCTGTTTGCCGGAGATGTGGCAAGGGCATGTGAAAAGATGGGAATGCGCGGTTTTATTGGTGAGGTGTTGTATGACTTTCCCTCACCTAATTATGGTGAGCCAGCTAATGGCTTTGCATATATGGATGACCTGTTTGCTGAATTTAAGACCTCAGACCTTGTCACCATAACGGTTGATCCCCATGCCGTTTATACCTGCTCGCCGGATCTCTTGGTGCGCTTAAAGGAGGTGGCACTAGACCATAACAGTTCCTATGTGATACATCTTTCGGAAACAGCCTTTGAGGTCTCAGAATGTCTGGAAAAATATAAGGCCACCCCGGTGAACCATCTGCATAATCTTGGCCTTCTTGATTCTTCTGTGGTGGCGGCTCATTGTGTTTGGGTCAGCCCTGAAGAGATTGCCCTTATGGCTAGAACCGGCATGAAGGTTGCCCACTGTCCGGAGTCTAATATGAAACTTGCTGCCGGTATTGCTCCGGTGAGTGATATGCTTGCTGCCGGTTTGGTCGTGGGGATCGGTACTGATGGTGCTGCCTCAAATAACGATGTGGATATGCTTGCTGAGATGGATATGGCGGCAAAATTGCAAAAGGTGCACCATCTGGACTCCACAAAGATGGATGCGGCAACGGCCCTTAGCATGGCTACTTCCGGCGGGGCTGATGTTTTGGGGGTAGGTCAGGAGCTTGGTACACTTACGGTTGGCAAGAGGGCGGATATCATTATGGTGGAGATGAATAAGCCCCATTTAACCCCCATGTATAATCCGGTTTCCCACCTTGTTTATGCCGCGCGGGGTGGTGATGTAAGGCATTCTATTATCGGTGGTAAGGTGGTTATGGAAGATAGGCTGCTAACCATGGTTGACGAAGTTGCCCTGCTGGCTAAGTGTCGGCGTTATGCCGAAAGACTAACTGGCAAACCATGTTAAGACTGTTCTGCTTTACTGGGAATAAAAAAAATAATTGCCCATAACGGGTTGTTCGAGTATCTAAAAGACTTATTAGTATTACTTTGAGTAAACGGTTAGTTTGCCTATATATTTAAGAGAGAGAGGCCATATATGTTTGGACTTGGAATGCCGGAACTGGTTGTAATTCTTGTTATTATTGTAATTATCTTTGGTGCTGGAAAACTTCCTGAAATTGGTAGTGGTATTGGCAAGGGAATTAAAAACTTTAAAAATGCCACCAAGGATGATGAACCAAAGAAGATTGATGACGAGGACGATTCAACTTCCGCTTGATATCTTGATAACCGCCTGAAGCCTGGGAGAATATTATGTTTGGATTGGGGACACCGGAACTTGTTGTGATTTTTGCCATTGCCTTTTTGGTCTTTGGTGGGAAAAAATTGCCAGAACTTGGTAAGGGACTTGGCGAATCTATAAAATCGTTTAAGGGTTCCATGGCGGATATTGACGATACTAAAAAGAAAATCGTTGAAGATAATATCCCAGGTCTTAAGGCTGTGCATGATGTTAAGGATAAAATTGATAAGGTAAAAGATGTGAGCAAAATCTTAAAGCTGTAGTGTTTTAGCTCTCATTATAAAAAAAAGGCCGCGTTCCCCGGATGAGGGGAACGCGGCCTTTTTTTATGCTTACTGGGTTATTTTGCTAATCCAGTGTTGTCGGTCTGAAAACTGCGGTAGGGGGGCATGCGTTATGCCTCCTCTAGGAGGCCGCCGGACATTATTGATGTTAATCGTCAAAGTCACCATCAGGCCCCTTGTCGGTATCAAGCAGGGCTGCTTTTGCTATGATCTTGGCCTTTGTCCACTCTTTTTTGTCTTCAATTTGACTGGCCTTGGGGCCTGGATCATGGGAATTTGCCTTTATTATGGCGTCAATACAAAAATCGGCACTATCTCCTGCATTAAAAACATTGATGAGCAGGTCATAGACAAAATCCTCAACCCCTTTGCACATTCTTTCTTTGATGGCCTTTGGTTGGCCGTGGAATTTATTTTCAAAGGCAAGGTTCAGGTTTTTATAGCCCCCGTTATCATACCCCAGCTCATTTGCGTAGCTTAGCATTGATTGCCACATTTCCTTACTGACACCCCTGCCAGATACTTTTTGAAAATGGCCAGCATCATCCAAAATGGCATTGCCGTAATCGTTGACCTGGATACCCCAGGATATCATCTGCAGGGCGGTGGCAACATTGGCCTTGGTGGTGTTTGTTTGGGCGGCAATAGCCCTGAGGCGATCTGAACTGTTGCCGGATGTGCCGTGCTGGGCACCATTGACCCTGTATGGCTCAAGTGCGGTGTGCACTTCATGGGTGAGGTCAACCTGGATCCCCTGGTCACTGGCTTCTATGCCATGGGTCGAACCATTGTTTAGGGCAATCCAGTTAGGGAAAATATTATGGGCATTGAGACCGGCAATAAGAAATACCGCCTCTGGCGGGGCAGACATGCCCTGGGTGCCTTTAATTTCGCCAATCTCAGTCTCAAGACCGGCCCAATCAGGAATAAGTGGGTTGAGTTCAAGGTTTGCCAGAAGGTTCTTGTCATCAAGCATATGGGAGGCGTCAATGGCTATGGAGGTGATACCTGCCTCGAAAAGGGTGGGGATCTCCTGTTTGGCAAAGGGTAAGTCATCCTCACTCTTAATACCGTAATGATCGGCATGGATGGCAACCGGAACAGTGATGCCAAGTTCGTTCATGGCCTGGTCGACCTGACGGGCTATATTCCAGTAATTTGTCGGGCAATAGGCGGTGGCACCCCCTTCTGATCTGGCAATTTCAATAATAATAGCCGCATTAGCCCGTTGGGCGGCCTGCAGGGAGCCACGAATAATAAAATTGTTCCGGCCGTTGGCGGCAATGGTCATGGCCTTACCTTTAGCCTCCAGGGCCAGGTCAATATATTTGCCACTGACAATAAGGGCCTTGGAGTTTGGAAAAAGTTTGCTGATATTGGGTGGCCTGCCAACTGCTAACGCTTTGTCAAAATCACTATTTATAGATGCCATAACTGGATACTCCTGATGAGTGGTAATGAATAGATTGTTTGTCTGATATGAAAAACTATACTGCGAAACACCATTGTGTTGTCAAGGGTTTGCTTGGTTGGCTCTGATTAAATTGGCGTAGACTGGTGACGCTCCGAACCAAGGTGGTGATAGTATAATAAAATAGGGGAGTTATTCAATATAATTAACATTTTAATCCAAATTGCAATGAGTGACCAATACCCTTTGTTTCCCTTGGTTGTTGTGGTAAATTAACGCCTTTATTTTATGGGACTGCCATCACCTCAGGCATTTTTTTGATTTATGTTTAAATGGGCAGAATATTGATGGTGTTTCAGGGGAAAATACGGGTGTAGGCCATGCCAGAAGCAGAGCTAGAGATTATTAGAAAACGTTTGGAGAAGCGGGAAGAGCTCATTTTTTCAAAGGACGCTACCCCAAGTGCCAAGGGGATACGCCGTCACCCTGAAGGGCAGATGGGGCACCGGACAAGCTTTGCCGTTGATGCTGATCGCATTCTCCACTCCAAGGCCTACACCCGCTATATTGATAAAACCCAGGTTTTCTATCTGGTTGATCATGATCATATCACCCACCGGGTGCTACACGTGCAGTTGGTATCCAAGATTGCTCGTACTCTTGGTCGGGTCTTTGGCTTGAATGAGGACCTGCTTGAGGCCATCGCCCTTGGCCATGATATTGGTCATGCCCCCTTTGGTCATGATGGTGAGAAACAGCTTGATCGTTTGGCAAAACAACATGGTCTGGCCTCCTTTCAACACAATCTACAGTCCATTCGTTTTCTGGAATATATCGAGCAGCGAGCTGGGTTTCATGGTTGTAACCTTACTGTTCAGGTGCTTGATGGTATTTTATGTCATGATGGTGAAGCCCATAACAGTGGCTTGTCGCCTGTAGGAGAGCAGTCATTTACCGAGTTTGACCGGAAAGTTGATGATAAGTATCACAAACCCATGACCTCTCTGCGACCTATGACCATGGAGGGATGTGTGGTCAGGCTTGCTGACACCTTAAGTTATATTGGCAGGGATATTGAGGATGCTATTTTGCTTGGCCTGATCCTCCGTGAGGATCTCCCACCTGACTGTGTTGAGGTGCTTGGCCGGAGTAACGGCGCCATTGTTCATAATCTGGTTACAGATCTTATTGGTAATGGCTGTAATGGTAAAATAGGCTTTTCCCCCTTAGTTGCAACAGCTCTGCTTGAATTAAAGAAATTTAATTATGAAGCCATTTATCTCAACGAAACCCTGAAACCTGACAAGGCCGAAGTCACAGTCTGTTTTGATGCTTTATTTGCCCAGTATCTGCAAGATGTGTGTACAGAAAGAGTTGGAAGTGTCATGATGGAAACCCTTCTGAGCAAGGTTAGTCGTGAGTATTGTGATAGCACAGCCCCAGCTACCATGGTACTTGATGTGATCTCGGGAATGACGGATGATTATTTTTTGAAAGAGGCGGCCAGTCTTGGCTGTTTTATTACAAAAAAAAACGGTTGATACCTTGATGTTGGTTATTCTTTTGAAAAGGTTAAATTGCTTTTGTTTTAGGGCCTGTATGTGTGAAATATGATAGATAAACTGCAAAAATTACGTAAGTATTTTCCCGGGGAAGGTACTCTGACCATTGTTATTGCGGCCTTTATTGGTCTGAGTGCCGGTCTTGCCAATATTATGTTCAGGACATGTGTTGAGTTTTTTCATAATACGGTATTTAAGGGGGGAATGGTTGCGCTTTTTGGTGAGCATTGTCTGGAATTTGTTGAATCTGGCAAGGTCTTTTTATTTTCCGAGGTTGGGCCGAAAATTCTCCTTCTGCCCCTTATTCCCATTTCGGGGATGCTTCTTCTTATTCCTCTCTCCTATTTTTTTCCAGGCCAGGTCAATGGTTATGGGTTTACCAAGTTTCTGCGCAAGGTAAATATTGAGGGGGGGCGTATCAAGTTTCGGAATATTTTCCTGAAAACGATATCGACTTCTCTTACTATCGGTACAGGTGGTTCGGCTGGTGTTGAAGGCCCTATTGCCATGGTTGGTGGTGCGGTTGGCTCCCAGGTTGGTCAGTTTTTTCGGGTATCTGGCGACCGGATGAAGGTGTATATTGCTGCCGGTTGTGCCGGTGGTATTGGAGCCATGTTTAATGCTCCCATGGCAGGGGTGTTTTTTGCCTCTGAAATTGTCCTGCTTGGCACCTATGAGATGTCTTCCTTCTCGGCCCTTGTTGTTTCTTCAGCCCTGGCCACTGTTATTTCCAGAGCCTATTATGGCGAGCATCCGGCCTTCCCAATACCCGATTATAATGTTGTTAATCTCATGGTTGAGATACCATTGTATGTCCTTATGGGTATTTTGATCGGTGTCATTGCTGTGATGCATATTCGTCTTTTTTATTATATTCGTGATCGTTTTGACGAGTTGCAAATTCACCCATACATCAAGCCTATTATAGGAGCTTTTACTATAGGTACGGTGGGGATCTGTTTCCCGCAGATTATGGGTGATGGTTATTTTTATATCGAGCAGGTCCTCCATGATCGTGGAGTGTTATGGGTGATGTTTCTCCTTATCTTTCTTAAGATGGCTATGACTGGAGTTACCTTGGGCTCCGGTGGTGCCGGTGGTGTATTTGCCCCGGCCCTGTTTATTGGTGCCATGATCGGGGGAGCCTATGGTGCTTTCTGCCACATGCTTTTTCCTAGTTTTGTTGCAGGCTCCGGAGCCTATGCTGCTGTTGGTATTGGTGCTTTTCTGGCGGCAACCACCCATTCGCCTCTGACAGCGATCTTTCTTCTTTTTGAAATGACAGGTAATTATAAGATTATCGTACCTGTTATGCTTGCCTCTATTGTTGGTACGGTGGTCTCAAAGCATCTCTTCCATGACAGTATTGATACGGTTGATTTCAGTAGGGAGGGCATTGATATCCATGAGGGCCGCGAAACCGCAGTAATGCGCTCATTGAAGGTTGGGGTTGCCATGCAGGAAGATGTGGCATTTATCTCGGAACATGCCAATGTAAATCAACTGCTCAAAATATTTTCCATGGTTTCACACAGCTTTTATTTTCCGGTGCTTGCTGAAAGTGGCAAAAATGCCGGGCAGATGGTGGGCATTATCTCTCTCCAGGATGTAAAGTCAATTATTCATGATGAGGAGCTTAGACTCTGTTCTACTGTGGGCAATATCTGCACAAGAAAGGTGGTGACGCTGACGCCGGATGATTCATTCTATGATGCCATGACCATGTTTGTTATAAAGGGTATTGAAGAGATCCCGGTGGTTGAGTCAAACGAGAATCGCTGGGTGGTTGGTATGCTCAAGAGAACCGATGTCCTCACGGTCTATAACCGTGAAGTTCTTAAGCGGGGGATTAGTGAGAAAACGGCGGCCATTCGCCTCAAATAAGTCCTGAGAATAGTGCATTCTCTCCTTGATACAAATGGCACAATATGCTAAAAAAACGTGGTATGCCTGGATGGTGGAATTGGTAGACACCCGAGACTTAAAATCTCGTGGGCCTTTGCGCCCGTGCGAGTTCGATTCTCGCTCTAGGCACCAGAAATTGAGCCGGAACCTTTATGTTTTAAGGGTTCCGGCTTTTTTTGTTTTGCGGCAATTTAGAAAAATATTCTGGTCCCGAAAGAAATGTTATGAGTTTTAAACTCTACATCGTCTCCTTCAAAATCAAAATCGTCCGTTGCAAAATATCTATATTTGAGTTCAATAATTATATTTTCCTGTAGGGCGTAGCCAAGGCCGAGGCCAAGTTGGTAGGCAAAGACCTTGTCGTCATCACTGGCACCAGTGTAAATGCCAGCCACCGAGTCAACGTCGAGATCAATCTTGGCAATTCCTGCTCCGGCACTTAATGTGGTAATGATGGGAGTGCCATTTTTAAGATCAATATATCCATTAAAGAGTAAGGATGTACTTCTGATGTCACCGCTGGTTGGTGCTGTGCCTAGGCCGGATACTTCCACTTTATCTAAATCATTTTCCAGGTGTGTTAGTTCTGTTTCTATTCTTATATTTTCCCCAATCCCGTAACCAACTGCGACCCCAATGTTAAAGCCATCCTCATAGGAAAAATCCAGAGGTGATGATTCGACATTTGCATCCTGAACGCGTGTAAATCCTAAAGTGCCACTTAGGTATAACCCCTTATGTCTCGCGCCTTCGGTGACCTTATCAGTATTAAGAGTTTTCTTTGCAGGAGTCTCTGCACAGTAGGCGATGCTGGTGACTGAGAGCATTGCTACGCAGCATGTAATTGTAATGAAGTTGTTTTTCATCGTTTCTCTCTTCTAGTTAGATGTGTTTTATGGATGGAGTCGTATTAAGCATGGGGTAGTTACAACATGTTATTTATGGTAATAACTCGGAGAAAATACCGGCTAGAATAGTTCCTCAGAATCAATTATTGATTTTAAAAATAGCATACTTACCTGTGTTGGTCTAACAAATAATGGTGGCTGAGCTGGTGTTTTTTTTTGACTATTTGCTATCTGGTGACGCAGTAATCGAGCCGGTAAGCCTGATCCTAAAGAGCTGTTTTTTAAGGTACCAGTGTTTGTGCCCGATTATTGCTCGCCAAAGGGGAGGATAATCTTGAGGAGGTCGGCGATAACAACAGGTTTAGGAATGTAGGTGGTCATGCCGGAATTAGTACATTCAAATTTGGATTCTTCAGAGTGGTAGGCTGTTATAGCTATAATAGGTGTTTCCGGTCTGCCTGATTCTTTTTCTAGTTTTCTGATGGCACGTGTCGCATCAAAACCATCCATCCTCGGCATCTGAATATCCATTAAAATGGCGGTATACTGATTGTTTTCCCATTTTTTGATGGCATCCAGACCATTCTGGGCCTGGTCTGGTTCAATATTGTTCATTTTGAGCAGATCCACCAGGAAGAGACGATTTATTTCTTCGTCATCGACAACGAGGATACGGATTTTTGCAGAACTTGCCATGTTTTACCTCTAAATGTCCAGGTGGGTAAGATTATGACCTTGCAATGAAATGGGCCAGCTTTTTCTTGGTACAGTCACGACAAACAACTCCTTCCCTTTGCATATAATCGTTGATTTCAAAGGTCTTTGTGGACATCGCAACTAAACATTGTCAATGTCATTTACCTAAAAATTATACCACGACTAGTAGTTTTAGCACCCTTTTTATGGTGTCTGTGGATGTTAGGGGTAGGGCTATCCAAGCGGGTGCCCAGAGCTGGGACGGCTTGGTTTGCCGTCAATATATAGACCTTCAAGATAGGAGAGTTTGCGTGGCAGTTGTTTGGCGGTGCCTCTGGTAATCAGGAAGGTGGCCTTCTGCCCCACAGTAAGTGTTCCCTGTTTCTTAACACCAAAGAATTCGGCGCCATTCTTTGTGGCGCAGCGGATGGCCTCTTCAAGGCTATAACCTGCTTTAATAAACAGCTTTATCTCTTCCACCATTGATTCTCCGTGTAGCAGGCCAACACTACCGGCACCTGTTCCTGTTCCCATTCTGATTCCGAGGGCTTTACCTGAATGGAGTTGCTGGAGCTGTTCTGTGAGTGTTTTTTGCCAGAACTCCCTGGCACCGGGGGCAGGTTTGCCGGGTGCGATATAGCGCTGGGAGAAACGGCAGCAGACGCTTCCGCCACCACTTGCGCCATCTAAACCGTTTTTTGCCCTGAGTACATTTGGGATCCACAGGATGTCTTTTTCGGCCATGCGTTTAAGGTTGTCCTCTCCCATCCCGTAGCCTTGCTCTATGGCGTCACACCCCGCATCAAGGGCCTCTCTGACCTGTGTCTGACCATTGGCCATTACCACTACTTTTTTATCACCTCGGTGTCTAATAATGGCGCAGAGTTCTGCATATTCAAGCCGTGAGGAGGGTGTTTCTTCGGAGTCAATGCTTGGCGAATAGGTTATTTTAATGAAATCGTAGTCTTCGCTATTGTAGGTATTGTTGTCTGCCATATTTGGGCAAATAGCCCCTGATCTACGAATGGCAAGTAGCCCCTTTTGGTTGATCTCTTTATTGTGGTGTTTAACGAGGTTGTTGTTACTGTCGGCTACTCCAAACACCCCGTGGGCCAGGTTGTCGTCGATATGGCGGGCAAGCATGGTGGTCTCTTGGCTAATAAGGTTGCCGTCTGTGTTGCCTAAATGGACATTTTCTACTACAGAAGGCGAATGGGAAAGGGAGACGCTACAGTCGAAGAGGGGGGTAGAGATGGTGCAATGGCTAAAATCGTCGCTGAGTTCTTTGGCTTCTAGTGGTAGGTCTATTGCTGCGCCAAGGGCGGTGATAATACCTCCCTCCAGTCTAAGATAGACCCTGCGGCGCACCTCTGCACCACTGCCGTCGATAAGTTGTCCTGCCAGGAAGTATCTCTTTTCAGCCATCTTAAATTGTTTCCATAGTTGCCTAATGATTGTACATCAGGTGTAAAGGGTTATTTGTGCAGAAATAAATATCCGGCAAGCCCCAAAAGGACTCCGGCAAACAGTTTTTTAAAACTGCCAGTGGATATATGTTCAACCAGTCTTGCGCCGATCTGCGCCCCCACAACACCACCGCAGCCAAGGAGCAGGCCGGCCCGGTAATCAATATTGGTAAATTTGTTATGGGCGAGTAGGGCCGAGATGGCTATGACGAGAATGGTGACAAAGGAGGTGCCCACAGCCTTTTGGGCTGAATAGCCAAGAAAAAGCAGAAGTGGGATCACCAGGAATCCGCCGCCAAGTCCGGTAAATGAAGCACCAATGCCAACCAGGATACCGAAAAGAGTAAGTACAATAGGGTTATTCATAGCTTTTTCTGAGAGGTAGAATCTTTTTTCTATTTATGCCAAGCGTGTTTTATCTGTTTTTTTATAAAAGGGAGTTTTATGTATTCTTTAGAGATACAAGAGCAGATCAAAAGGGGGAGGGCAAGTTTTATTGCCATGGCTATTACCTATTTTTTAGGGGCCTTTAATGATAATTTTTTCAAACAGGCGGCTCTGCTTCTTGCTGTAATCGTCGGTATGAGTGAGTTGCAGTCCTCGGCAACCATGCTTTTTTCTCTGCCATTCATACTTTTCTCAGCCCATGCCGGCTGGTTTGCTGACCGTTTTTCCAAAGGTAAGGTGGTGGTGGGCGCCAAGCTCCTTGAACTTTGCGCCATGCTCATTGGTGCCTATGGCATTCTCACCTTGAACTGGAACTGTGTCCTCACCATGGTCTTTATCATGTCTGCCCAGTCCACCCTATTTGGCCCTGCCATAAATGGTTCTATTCCCGAGCTGTACCCCAAGGAGTATGTGACTACGGCAAACGCCATCCTTAAACTGGTAACGACACTAGCGATTCTCGCCGGAATTGCCCTGGCGGGGATTGCTCTGGACCAGGCCTGGGTTGCCACTATCATTCCTTTTGGTCAGGTGCTTGTGGCCTGCTCTGTGGTTGGGGTTGCCCTGGTGGGGCTTTTGGCAAGCTTTGGCGTGGTGAAGAGAAAGGCCTCCGGCAATACTGAATCTTTTCCGTGGTTTGGGCCAATCCAGTCCCTTAGGGGACTTGTGGGCCTGCGTAATGACCCGCTTCTTCTTACCTGTATAGCTGGTGATGCCTTCTTTTATCTGATATCCTCCCTTGCGGTACTTGTTCTAAATGTCTTTGGGCTTAGGCAACTGCATCTCTCGACAACTCTGACATCTCTACTTGCCGTGGCTTTAATGGTTGGCGTGTGCTGTGGTTCATTTGTGGCGGCAAAGGTTGCAAGTGGCAGGAATTGGCCAAGGGTAATGGGACCTGCGGTCTTTATTATGGCCTGCGGTTTAATTGCAACCTATCTGGCCTCCCTTGTCCATAACCAGTTTAGTCTTGTCCTGGTCTTTGTTTCCCTTGTAATGGCAGGTCTTGGTGGTGGATTGTTTCTGATTCCGTTAACCAGTTTTATTCAAATACGACCCAGGGGGCAGGAGAAGGGTAAGGTTATCGGCATTGCCAACTTTACGGCCTTCTCCGGTATATTTATTTCCGGAATTTTATTTGATGGCTTGCTGGCATTGTTTTCACCGGCTACTTCACTGCTGGTGATCGGTCTCGTGGCCACAGGTTTTGCTTTGCTGTTTTTTATCCTGTTTTCCAGGTATGCTGATCTCGAAAGGTGAATCTGTTTAATTTTCTAGTTGTAGTTATTGGTGTAAGTGTTTGTTTTGAGGGTCTTACTCTGTTAATATTGAGGGTGTGAAATGGTTAATCTACTTATTGCTTTTCTGCGTGTTATTCTCGGTTTGCGATATCAGGTTAAAGTGAAAGGTCTTGAATCAATAGCTCCACAGGATAAGAGGGGGATTGTTTTTATTCCTAATCATCCTGCCCTTATTGATCCCCCTCTTGTTTTTACCTTCCTGTATTCCCGTTTTAAACTCCGCCCCCTTGCCGATGAAAATCAGGTTCAGGTACCGATTCTCGCAACCTTCATGAAGAAAATTCGCTGTGTGACGATTCCTGATATGACTAGGCAGGGGCGTCACTTGAAGGATGGTGTGATTGAAGCCATGGCCGAGGTGGTCGCCGGTCTGCAGGGGGGAGATCAGTTTCTCTTTTATCCATCGGGCCGGGTGTATCGCAGCAGGTATGAATCTTTGCGGGGAAACAGCGGTGTCGCTCAGATCCTCAAAGAGGTTCCTGATGTCCGGGTGGTGCTGGTTAGGACTTCCGGGTTGTGGGGGTCTAGTTTTTCTAGGGCCTTGGGGACCAAGCCTTCGTTATATAAGGGGTTACTTAGAAATATTGGTCTGGTTTTAGTAGGTGGTATTTTTTTCCTGCCAAAGCGCCAGGTGACTATTGAATTATGTGAATTGCCTGATTTGCCAAGTCCGGATAACCGTTTGGCATTAAATAAAACTCTGGAAGATTTTTATAATAAGGACGCCCCGCCTAATCAGTATGTACCCTACTTCTTTTGGCATGGGAGCGGTGTGCAGATAAGGCCTGAACCTGTGCGGCGTGTTAATACCGGCGATTTCAACCGGATTAGCGGTGAGACCAGAAAACAGGTTTTTGCAAAGATTAGTGAGTTGTCCGGTGGTACCAAGCTTAAAGAAGAAGATATCCTTGCCTCTGATATTGGTCTAGATTCACTGATTGTTGCTGAACTTGGGGTGTGGGTTGAGCAGGAGTTTGGTCATGTTGTTGATGATATTGAAGCCCTCATTCGGGTCAGTGATGTTCTCCTTGCCGCTTCCGGGCAACTGGTAAGTACAAAGGCTGAAATAGATATTAAGGTTCCTGGTAGCTGGCAACAGCCAAGTGATGCAACTCTGCTTTCTTGTCCTGAAAAGGCAACTGTCACCGGGATATTCCTTGCCCAAGCAAGGAAAAATCCATCCAGGCCTATTATGGTTGATCTTATTGGCGGGGTAAAAACCTATCGTGACATACTCACGGCTATATTTGTCCTGGTGCCGGAATTTAAAAAAATAAAAGAGGTGAATATTGGCCTTATGTTACCGGCCGGGGTCACCTGTACAACTATTTATTATAGTTTGCTCTTTGCCGGTAAGACCCCTGTCATGGTGAACTGGACCATGGGTGAGGCTAATCTCAACTATTGCTTGCAGAAAGTGGGGGTTACAACGGTTATTACTGCTAGAGCCCTGTTGAACAAACTGGCGGCTCAGGGGTTCCCGGTTGAGAACAACCCTTTCTCATGGCTCTGTTTGGAAGATGTTGGGCGGCGGATAGGACTATTTAGCAAAATAGGGGCAAAAATAAGGAGCTTTACGGGCCTTACACGTCTAGAAAAGGCTGACGTACAGGATACGGCGGCAATTCTCTTTACCTCAGGCTCTGAGGCTAGACCCAAGGCGGTTCCTCTTACCCATAAAAACTTTATTGCCAATGTGGCGGAGGTCAACACCATTCTTGGTATTCGCCAGGATGATGTTCTGCTGGGGATGTTGCCGCCGTTTCATTCCCTGGGTCTGACCGGCACGGTGATTCTACCCATGAGCCTTGGCATGCAGGTGGTGTATCATGCCAACCCCACTGAGGCCGCTATTTTGGCAAGACTCATTTATGAGTACGGGGTTACGGTTCTCCTCGGTACGCCGACTTTTTTAAACGGCATCCTGCGAGGAGCCGAAACCGGGCAACTATCCAGCCTGCGGTTGGCCTTTACCGGGGCCGAGAGATGTCCTGTCCATGTGTATAAAGCCATGGCGAGTGAATACCCTGACACCATTATGTGTGAGGGGTATGGGGTTACCGAGTGTGCTCCAGTTATTTCGGTGAATCATCCTGAAAATCCAGTTGTCGGCAGTATCGGCAAGGTGCTAGAATCGATGGAATATGTGCTGGTTGACCCAGAAACAAAGGATGTGGAGGTGGCCAGGGGGGAGAAGGGAATGCTTCTTGTCCGGGGTAGTAATGTTTTTGCCGGATACCTCCACCATGAAGGAGAGCAACCATTTATGTCGTTTGCCGGAAAAAGCTGGTATGAGACTGGTGATCTTGTTGTGGAGGATGAACGATCTGTTTTATCTTTTGCCGGACGGTTAAAACGCTTTGTGAAACTTGGGGGGGAGATGGTTTCCCTGCCAGCCATAGAGTCTGTTCTGCTTGAACACCTGGAGTTTCCCGGTGAAGATGGCGTTATACTTGCTGTGGAGGCTGGTGGAAGTGATGAAACACCGGAACTTGTTTTATTTACAGTGTTTACAATTGATCGCCACCAGGTAAGTCAGGCTATTCGCGCCGGGGGGTTGTCGCCCCTGCATAATATTCGCAGGGTAGTTGTTGTGGATGAGATACCGGTTCTCGGCACAGGAAAGACCGATTATCAATCGTTAAAAAAGCTGTTGTAGTCAGTAATGGCCCTCCACGTGGTTCTTGCCCCCCTGGACTGGCCTAAATTAGAACTTGAGCACCGAGTAAATTTCAATTTTAACCCCCTTCTGTTGCCAGCCATCTGCTGCCAGCCCGGCTTTCAGGGCCAGGTTATTTAAAAATTGTTCAGGGTCTGGCAGTTGTTCCCAGACCTGGGGGAGGAAGGTGGCGGAGTGACCATTGGTGCGGAGGATTACACCATCTTTACCTGGACGGAGTTGTTCCATAAGGTGCTTGCTGTCGGTGAAGTGCAGGGGGACTGGTTCGGTGAGAATTGAGATTTCGATACTGATTTTATCAAGCTCTTCGGCATTTACCGGGCTAAACCTGTGGTCGTGGAAGGAGGCATTGAGGGCGTGATGTTCCACGCCTTTGGCAATCGACTCATGGGCAACAAGGGAACCAATACAGCCCCTTAGCTCACCAGCCTTTGTGAGGGTGACAAAGAGGCCGCTCTTCTGGTGGAATACGGGGTCTTTTAGGTCGAGGGTGGAGGTGGCAAGGCCAAGTTCCTGGCCTATGGTGTTTCTGGCAAGACTCTTCAGGGTTTCTTTCTGTTTATCACTCAGCATTTTCATTCTCTGTGTAAAATCCAATGGTTGCATAGCCCACTACCCGGTTAAAATCTCCGGAAGTCTCACCGCTATGGGAGTAGTGCAGGAGGCGTGGAATCCAGTTTCTGGCCTTGGCCAGGATGATGAGGGCGCATATGGGAGTAAGGCCACACGCCTTATTATCGTTAATGGCTAGAGTGTTAAGGTTCATCTCAATGATAGCCTCTATGGTCTGTTTATCCTTGGTCTCGGCCTCGGTTGCCGGTAGGAAATGGGAGAGATCCGAGGATACAACCAGGACGGTATCCTTACCTGCGAGGGGGGTGATGGCTTTGGCGAGGGGACGAGGGTCAACCTGACCGGTGACTATGGGGAGCAGATTAAAAGGGGCAAGCCATGTCTGCAGAAAGGGTAGAATGACCTCGAGAGAATGTTCCTTTTCATCACAGAGGGGAGTGTTTGCAAAGAGGCTTGGCTGTTCCCTAAGCAGGCTCTTGGTGGCCGGGGCAATATGCAGTATTCCAAGTGGGGTTTGCCAATATTTCTTTTGGCAGACATGACTTGTCGTCATACCCACATGATGATCCGGCCCGAGGAGAACAATGGTCTTGGGCTACCGAGCCTTAATATCCGGCCCGGCATGGGCTGCTGTCTTGCCTGAATAGATATAGCCTGCGTGGGGCATGATAACGGCTTGCAGTTTTGCGGATGAAGGCTTTACAGCACAGGCAAGGTCGCTGATCTGTGTGCGTAATCTTGCTGGGTCAGCCGGATAAAAACTACCCGCCCAGACAGGTTGTCTTGTCTCTGATGGCTTCATTTCAGGGATTCCTTATATCAATACGGCGATATTGCAGGGCTTCAGCAATATGACTGGTTTCAATGCTTACTGACCCGGCAAGATCGGCAATGGTTCTGCCAATCTTGAGGATGCGATTATAGGCCCTAGCTGAGAGGCCAAGGCGTTCCATGCCCTGTTCTAAAATCGTTAAGGTGGGCCTGTCAAGGCTGCAGTATTGCTTAAGGTCTTTGCTGGACATTTGACTGTTGGCATGGATCTTCTTGCACGCCTTGTAACGTTTGGTCTGAATGGCTCTGGCCTTGACGACTCTGGCTTTAATGTCTTTTGAGTATTCTGAGGCAGATCCACGGGTCATCTCCTTGAAATCAACGGCGGGCACTTCCAGATGGATGTCGATGCGGTCGAGAAGTGGGCCGGAGATCTTGTCCCGGTAGCGTTTGACCTGGATCTCATTGCAGGTACATTGATGTAGGGTGTCTCCGAAATGACCACAGGGGCAAGGGTTCATGGCGGCGACGAGAACGAACCGTGAGGGGAATTGCAGGGAGGTGGCGGCCCTTGATATGGTAACGACGCCATCTTCAAGGGGTTGGCGCAACACCTCAAGGACATGCTTTTTAAACTCCGGCAGTTCGTCGAGAAAAAGAACGCCATTATGGGCCAGTGACACCTCTCCCGGTTTGGGAATGCCACCTCCGCCAATGAGTCCGGCATCGGAAATGGTATGGTGGGGTGAACGAAAAGGGCGATTACGAACGACAGAGCTTGCCTTGGCCAGAAGACCTAAAATAGAATAGACCCGTGTGGTTTCGAGGGATTCCTCTAAGGTGAGATCCGGCAGAATTGTCGCCAGACGTTTGGCCAGCATGGTTTTGCCACTTCCAGGGGGACCGTTGAGGAGGATGTTATGGCCACCTGCCGCCGCGACTTCCATGGCCCGTTTGACATGATCCTGACCTTTGACATCAAAGAAATCAATGGTTGACTCGGCTGGGGTGTCCTGATGCTGTTGGTTGCGGTATGGTTCAAGTTTTAGGCTTTTATCCAGAAACTCCACGGCCTGATCCAGCGATTTGACGGGGAAAATGTCAATCCCCCGTACCACTGCGGCCTCTTTACGGTTTTCCCAGGGGATAATGACGCCGTCCTTGTGCTGGTCGCGGGCGGCAAGCACCATGGGTAACATGCCGTGAACCGGGCGCAGACGACCATCGAGTGATAACTCACCAATAATGGTGTAGTTCTCAAACGAGGAGGTTGTAAAGGTGTTGGTGCAGGCCAGGATGGCTATGGCAATAGGTAAATCATAACCCGTACCAACCTTTTTGACGTCGGCAGGGGCAAGGTTTACGGTGATTTTGCGGTTTGGAAAGGTGTAATGGCTGTTTTTAATCGCCGCCTTTACCCGATCCTTGGCCTCGCGTACCGCCCCTTCAGCAAGACCAACGGTGGAAAACCCCGGTAAACCATTGGCGATATCGACCTCAACTTCAACAGCAAGGCCGTCAACACCATTTAAGGCAATAGTATGAACCTTGGCTAGCATGGATTAGCTAAATAGCACGGTGTTGTACATCTGCTCATTAAAGCCGATAAAAAAAGTGTTGCCCTTGCGGATTGCCGGGGCCCGGAGATTGCCGGTGCGACCAAGCATCTTGGTCATGATCGCCTGCTTATTCTCGGTATCCGGGGTGAACAGAAGGATCTTTTTGCCACTGGCAATGTGTATCTTGTCGGCCTCCTTAACAAGATCCCAGGCCTCCTCCCCCTTGATGGTTGCCTTTTTTGCGTCAACTTCCATATTTACCTTACTGTTGTGGTCATCCAAAGCCTGACCGGCTTTTTTGCAGGAGACTCAACCCCGGCGCATATATCCCCAAGCAAATTGCATAAAATATCCTCCGGTGGTGAACTGGATAACTGAAAAATGTAGTTTAACACGGAGATGGCAGGTATCTCCAGCTTATTTGTTTGCTTAAGGTGACTTTTCAGTCGAGGATGGATGAAAAATAAGGAGTGAGATTGCCGGGTTCTGCATGGTGACGGAGTTCTTCCTGTGCTGATTCTTCTTGCAATTCTTGGCTTTATTGTGGGTAAGATGGTTAAATGATTAACCGGCGGTAATATTATATTGTCTTCAATGGTTGTAACCCTTATCTGGCAAACACCTGTGGTCAGGATACGTTTTTTATGCTCTACTGCGCCTGAGCCAACGAAGACACCAGCATCGTGATGGTGGAGAAATTGGTTGGCGCGTGGGTATACTAAAGTGCATGTTCTACCCGGCGCTTGGTGGGAGTGGTTTCGCGCCCGGTTGCCGGTTAAAGGAAATTTAATTATGGCTGAACCCCTTGCTCTCTGCATGGATATCGGTGGAACCAAGCTTGACTACCGTTTTCTTGATCTCTCAGCAGGCCAGTGTGTCACTATTCTTGAAGGGCGCCTCTTGTGTTCAGAGTTTTTGGCCTTCACCGATGCCTTGCACTGGCTTCTTGGACAGGTCACGTTGCCTGTGGATCATGTGTGTGTCGCGGCGGCAGGCCCTGTTTTTAAAGGGGTAATCTCTTTTACAAATCTCGATTGGCAGATAGACAAGCTTAAAATCAAGCGGGAATTTGCTCTAAAGTCACTGACTCTTGTCAATGATCTTGCGGCCATGATGTGGAGTCTCCAATCACTTACTGGCCCAGAGCAGCTTGTGGTCAAGGGTGGAGACATCACAGGGCAGACAAAGATAATTGTCGCCCCAGGCACCGGTCTTGGGGTGGGGATCGGGGTTGAAACCGGTCATGGTCTTGTCTGTCTTCCATCAGAAGGGGGGCATGTTTCCTTTTCTCCCCGAAATAAGCTTGAACGGGACCTGCTTGAGTTTATGGCCACGGATGGTGGTCATGTTGGGGCGGAGACTGTCTGCTCAGGGCTTGGCCTTGGGGCTCTCTTTCGTTTTTTGACAGTGGACACCCCCTGTGATGAAAAGCTTGATTATCATGCCCTTGGCCCCTGGATTAAGGAACAGGTGGATGGTAAGGGCGAGTGGTCTGCCACAGCCTTGCAGGTGTATGGTCTCTTTTTTGATCTGTTAGCCGAAGTCTGTGGTAATCTTGCCGTAACCTGTTTGCCTAGTGGAGGTATCTATTTGGCGGGTGGTCTGATGGCGAAACTTGCACCCTTTATGGATAGGAAGAGATTTATTAGCCGTTTTCTTGACCGTTCAGTTCAAAAAAACGTATTAGAATCCATGCAGATTATCCAGATTCTTCATGTTAATCCGGCACTTATAGGTTGCCAGGTGTTACTTGAAAAAAACGCAAAATTGCTACACTAGGGGCCTGTCCGAGAATAGGAAGCCGGCTACAAAGCCAGAGAAATTGGCCCATTTTTCCGCTAATTTTCCTTAAATAGCCATGACACTGCTGCGCTGTTATTCGCAGAAAATGATCGAAAAGCTGGTCTCAATTTCGAAGTCTGCGCTTATCTCCACCTTTTCTCTTCGCCTTGTATTCTCGGATAAGCTCCTAGGGGCCTGTTGGCTTAGGCCTAGATAATTTCCATGATCTTGCTGGTAAGGTCGGCAATATTGAAAGGTTTTTGGATATAGCCAGCGCACCCCTTGTTGACGATATCAGAGGCCTGCCCCTCAAGGGAGTAGCCTGTGGAGAGGAGAACTTTAACCTTGGGGTTGATCTCAATTAGCCTGTCAAAGGCCTCATTGCCACCCATTTTGGGCATAACCATATCGAGGACAACAAGGTCAATGGCGCTGGCTTTTTCCGCGTAAATCTGCAGAGCTTCCTCCCCATCACCTGCCTCAAGAACCGTGAAGCCTCGATCTTCAAGAAGTTCCATGGCTGTTTCGCGGATATTTTCATCGTCATCCACCAGTAAAATAACACCCTCCGGTGGTCTGCTTGTCAGGAGGGATGACTTATTGCTTACCTGTAACTCTTTTTGGGATTGGGGTAAGAAGATATGGAATGTCGAGCCAGCGTCCACCTGTGAATCAACTTCAATGTGGCCGCTGTAGGAGGCTATGATCCCATAGGTTGATGCAAGGCCAAGCCCGGTGCCCCGAGATACTCCCTTGGTGGTGAAAAAAGGCTCAAAAATTTTATCTCGTATTTCTCTTGGGATCCCCATGCCACTGTCTTTTACGGTGAGGTGGATATAATGCCCTGGAATGGCCTTGTCAATCTTGTCCTCAACTGTAGAAAGATCAACGACTTTGGTGGCGATAGCCAAGGTACCGCCCTGGGGCATGGAGTCGGCACCATTGATAAAAAGATTAAAGAGGATTTGTTCTATTTGTCCCTGGTCTGCATTTAGTATGCACGGTTTCCCAGATAGATGTGTCTCGAAGCTGATGTTCTTCCTGGTGCGGGATATTGTTTCTGAAACTTCGTCGATAAGGGTGTGGAGATCCAATGGTTTAACATCATACTGTCCCTGCCTGGCGAAACCAAGCAACTGGCGGGTCAGGCGGCCACCGCTTGAGACAAGTTTTTCAATATGAAAGAGATGTTCTATTTCAGGCCCTGTTGACTCACAGTGGTGGGACAGGAGGAGAGAGATATGACCTTGGATACCCATGAGAAGATTGTTGAAATCATGGGCAATGCCACCGGCAAGGGAGCCCAAAGCCTCCATTTTTTGTGAGTGGCGAAGCAAGGCATCTTTTTCTTTTAAATCCTGAAGTACCAGGCTGTTAAGCTCAATTTCTTCGGCCAGCAGGGCGTTAGCACGGATGAGTTCAGAGGTTCTCTCCGTAACCCTCTTTTCCAGTTCATCATTGGATTTTTGCAGAGCCTGCTGTTGTTTGTCCACCTGGCGTTTTAGGTTTAGTTTTTCAACACAGTTATCCAGGGTGATACACAGCTCTGAGATACCGACTGGTTTTGGTAGAAAATTATAGGCCCCCAAGCGCATGGCACTTAATGCCGTATTCAGATCGCCGTGTCCTGTGATGACGATGGTTTCAATGTTTGGGTTAAGCTTTTTGGCTTCTTCCAGAAGTTCAATACCGCTGAGGCCAGGCATGCGAACATCTGTCACCAGAATGTCTATATCTGTCTGCTTGAGAATGTCCAGGGCCTCGCCACCCGATGGGGCGGTGTGCGTTGCAAATTTCCGGTTGTTTAGCTGTCTGCCTAGAAGGTCAAGGATTGCCGGTTCATCATCCACCAGAAGGAGGGACGCCTTTATGTCGGTTGGGGAGGTAGTCATGTTTCTTAGCCAAGTCTGCCTAATAAGGTATTTTTACAGAAAGATAGTATCGCACCGGTGGTTAGATGCAAGTTGTATTTATTTTTTCTTTGCCGGACTTTGGGCCGGATCCATAAGGACTCTGAAAATAGTACCAACCCCCTTGGTGCTACTGATGAATAATTCCATATTCATCTCCTTGGCAATACCGTGGACGATAGACAGACCAAGACCTGTTCCCTTGCCGACCTCCTTGGTGGTGAAGAAGGGCTCGAAACAGCGGTCAATCTCATTTTTAGACATACCCAGGCCGTTATCCTCAACCTCAAAAATAACCTGACTATTACTCGGATCGTGGTAGAGGCGGATGATTACTGTAGGTTGATAGCTTGGCAGGTTTTTTTTCTTTTCAAGGACTGCGTATCTGGCGTTGGATAAAAAGTTGATGATGATTTGTTCAAACTTCTGAACATCGGCAACCACCTGGGGCAGCATCATGTCAATCTCTTCGTGGAGGTTGATGTTGGCTTTACGAAATTGGGCCTTAAAAAATGAGAGGGCCTGCTCTGTTGGAATATTAATGTCTGTGGCCCGTAAATGACCGGTGTCAAGCCGGGCAAAAGAGCGCATATTGCTGATAATGGTGTCTGCCCTGTCTACCTGGTCGATAATAGTTTTTACGTCACCCCGCTCCACGGCGTCCTGAGCATTTATCCTGAAATAATCGCCTATGGCATCGGCCGCCAGGCGAATGATATACAGCGGCTGGTTGAGTTCGTGGGCAATACCTGTTGCCATTTCACCAAGGGCAGATAGACGTCCGGCATGGGCCATTTGTGCCTGTTTCTCCTGAACCTCTTTTTCAGCAGCTTTGAGTTGGGTGATATCCTTGCCAATGCAGATAATGCCGGAAAATTGCCCTTCAGGATCGTTCACCATGGCCCCGGAAAACATCAGGGGGATGATATGACCTTCACTGTGATAAAAATTTAGTTCGGTGTTATCAAGGGTGGTTTGTTCTATAAATTCTAGGAGGTGGGGACCACTGAATAGAAGGTTCTCCTCCATAAATTCGGAGATATGTTCACCGACCATTTCAGCTTCAGTGTATGCCAGAAGGACAAGGGTATAAGGGTTGACCTCGGTTATGACGCCCTGTGTATCTAATATGATCCGGCTGTCCATAAGGGAATCTACCATCTTTTTGGACATCTCCTTCTCCCTGGCAAGTTCGTAGGTGAAGGTCTGTAACTTCAGATTGAGGCGGGAAACGGCAAACCATACACCAACCAGAATAAGCATTACAATGCCTGAACCAAAGGCCAGTTTGGTGCGAACCTTATTTTTAAGATCTCTTAGGATTTCCAGATTATTGGAGAAATGGGCAATACCAATAAGCTCATTGGTGAAGGTGTTGTAGAGCGGTATTTCAATATCCATAACGTGGCTTGGTTGTTGTTCGCCCCTGGCAAGGTCAAGATTTCGGTTGTTGCTTGCCAGGCTGTCGTAATCAAGTTCTAGACGGATCTTTTTGGTGAATGGTTTGTCTGATTGCGGCAGGCGAAAGAGGAGAATACTGTCCAGGGCGATGGCGAGATGTTCTCTGCGAATAGCTCCGTGTTTTTCGGAAATTATATTTGATATGGTTTGGGCCTGGGCCTCTGACAGGGCGTGGGAATAGGCAATGTTTTCTGATTGCAAACGGGGCGCCAGTGAAAAAATCCAGTATCCGGCAAGACAGAGTTCAAGGATTGCGGCAAGAATAACAAAGATGAGAGTTATTTTGCCGTGGTATGACTCTTTACGGCCTCTTATGATATTGGGAAAGGCTGCCACAGGTCAATTGCTGTACTGTTTTGATATTCTGAGAAAGAATGGCTTAATGGCAAGGTGCGATGATTTCAAGGTGTTCATGTTTACCTGGGGTCTGATTCTCGCCGTAATGGAAATGGAACCGGTAACGCCTCTTTGCAGATCCTTGGTGAAAGGCGAAAAGGTGATGATGGAGTTTTGTTTGCCGTATTGAACTATGAACTTTAAATTAATAATATTTTCCTGACTGATAAATATTCCGGCCAATTGACCCTCTGAGGGATTGAAGGTGCTGGACTTAATAACTGTGGTGACAATGGGAATGGACTTAATCCGGCCAATCTGTTCCAGACGTGAGGCCATCTTTTCAGCCGTCCGCCGATCGTTATTATAAAGAATAACGAGTTGTAGTGAGCCTTCCTTGTTTTGCTTGGTCTGAATCTGTTTGTCGGCGGCAAGAAAGCTTGGAAACAGTTCAAGGCCTGCCATAAGCCTCCGGGCCTCCGGACCTTCCAGGGCCAAGGCCTGACAGGGCAGGATAAAACAAAGGTAAACCATAAGCATTAGGCTAAGAAATGTGCCGATACTAAGGTGTTTGTTTTGTTTTATATGGCGGAGTGATTCAAGCATGGAAAAGTATATATTTTCTCGGTATTTATTGTTTGAATAAATGGCTTCTTTTTAAAATTGTTTCTGCCTAAAAATCATAGGCGATCTGGGTCCACCAAAACCTGTCAAGAACTGGGTAATCTGCGCCCTGATTGGGGCTGTAAAACGAACTTTCCTTTGAAGAGACATAGGTTCCCTTGTCAAATATGTTTTTGAGTCCTGTGCGTACCGTCAGGC
>JAJRUT010000019.1 GCA_024277655.1 Deltaproteobacteria bacterium
ACAAACATTCAGGTCACGGACTATTTTGCCAGTGGCACCATTAACGACCAGCAGATCCTCGCCATAATCCTCGCGACAACCACCGGGGGCAGTGGCAGATTCTACGATCTTTACCTTTTTAACGAAGATAACAACAGCCTATCCTATGCAGACCATACTCCCCTTGGCGATCGAATCAAAATAAGCTGGGTGGCAATAACAGATAATCTAGTCAAAGTCTCCCTAACCTCCCACCGTGAGGGTACTGCCATGAGTAGCAAGCCTAACCTGCCCCTGGTAAAATCATTTATCTTTGCCAACCGGAAACTCTCTGCACCCAAGCAGCCTAAGGCCGCCACCACTAAGGCAACACCGCCACCAGCAAACCTTGCCGGGAAAATCTTTTACTGGCAAAGCTCCCTCTATGGCAATGACACCCAGGAATCACCAGATGTCCCAGCGGATTACTCCATCACCTTTAACCCTGACTGGACCCTTGCCATCCAGTCTGACTGCAACAAGACCAGCGGCCTTTTCGGACTAAAGGACTCAAAAATAACCATCAAACCGAACCTCCCCCTTAAAAGTTGTGGTGAACACTCCTTAAGTCCTGTATTTATTCGGGATCTAACAGATGCTGTTAATGTGATATTCCAAAAAGACAACCTGTATATTGATCTCATCTACGATAGCGGCACCTTAATTCTAACCACCCGTCTGTAAAACAACCAGCAAATTTAACCAGAGACTCAACATTTATGGCCGATATTCGTTTTTTTAACAACAAGGGCCCCTTCAGCCTGGAAGAACTGGCTCAATGCTCCGGAGCAACACTCCAGGAACCAGCTAAGGCGGCGATACAGATTAATAATGTTGCCACCCTTGATACTGCCGGGGAGCAGGACATAAGCTTTCTTGACAATCGTAAATATCTTGAACAATTTAAACAGACCAAGGCAACGGCCTGCATCATCCACCCCAAGATGATAGAATTTGCCCCACCCGGTACCACCTGCCTTGTTTCCCCTCTGCCATACAAGGCATACGCCTTGGTGGCTCAGGCCTTTTATCCAGTGAGTATAGAGCCTGCTGCGGGAATTGCCGCCACAGCGGTAGTTGACCCAGGGGCCAGTATCGGTGACAATTGTCAGATTGATGCCGGGGTGGTTATTGAGGCACAGGTGGAAATCGGCGCCAACTGCCAGATTAGAGCCAATACCGTCCTAAAACAGGGTGTCGTCCTTGGTGATAATTGCCTTGTTGGTAGTAACGTCACCCTAAGTCATTGCCTCCTAGGCAACAGGGTGGTGATCTATCCAGGAGTCCAGATCGGCCAGCGAGGGTTTGGCTTTGCCATTGATCCTGCCGCCGGTTTTTTCACCGTCCCACAACTGGGTCGCGTTATCATTGGTGATGATGTCGAAGTGGGAGCAAACAGCACCATTGACCGTGGGGCTGGGCCGGACACCATTATTGGCAACGGCACCAGGATTGATAACCTTGTGCAGATCGGCCATAATGTTGAAGTGGGTAAATATTGTGTTATTGTAGCCCAGACCGGTCTTGCCGGTAGCACAACGCTTGAAGATTTTGTTATGATGGGTGGACAAAGTGGCACAGCCGGACATCTTACCATCGGCACCGGGGCGAAGATTGCTGGCCAATCCGGAATCATGCGCACGATTGAGCCGGGCGCCGAAGTCATGGGCACCCCGGCTATGCCCATCAAACAGTTTTTCAAACAGGTCGCGACCTTAAAAAAAATGACTACCAAAAGGAAAAAATAATATGAGTGTTAAGATCGACAAACTTGCCGCCGTAGACCCGAAAGCCAAGCTTGGCGAAGATGTTACAATTGGCCCATTCTGCCATATTGGCCCTGAGGTCGAGCTGGGCGACCGGGTTGAGCTAAAATCCCATGTAGTAGTGGCTGGTATCACCTCCATTGATGAGGACACCAGGATCTTCCCCTTTGCCTCACTGGGGCATGAACCGCAGGATCTAAAATACCATGGTGAAAAGTCAAAGCTTATTATCGGCGCCAGAAACAAGATCCGCGAACATGTCACCATGAACCCCGGCACCGAGGACGACAAGATGCAAACAGTGGTGGGTGACGATGGTCTGTTTATGATGTCATCCCATGTGGCCCATGACTGTATCGTTGGCAACCATGTGATCCTCGCCAACAATGCCACCCTGGCAGGCCACGTTGAGGTTGGTGATTTTGCCATTATCGGCGGCCTATCCGGCGCCCATCAATTTGTCCGGATTGGGGCCCACGCCATGATCGGCGGCATGTCCCCGGTTGAACACGATGTCATCCCCTACGGTATTGTCAAGGGCGACCGGGCCCACCTGGCAGGCCTTAACTATATCGGCCTTGAACGGCGGGGATTTGACAGAAAAGAGATCCAGCGCCTTATGAAGGCATACCGACAACTTTTTTCCGATGATGGCACCCTCACCGAGCTTGTGGAAGAAGTGGCAGCAACCTACGGCGATGATGAGATGGTTATGGATATTATCGATTTTATCCGTGATATGGAAAAAAGGTCCATCACCCGACCACGAACCAAATAATCAGGAGACAGTCAATGCTCAGAAAAATCCTTGTTGCAACCGGGCTTATCTTTGTACTTCTTCCCACCGGAGCCTTTGCCCGAGACACCACCCTGCTCAAACAGGCCCAAACGGTATATATCCCCGTCTACTCTCACATATATGGTGGAGCTAAAAACAAGGAGATTCAACTCACCGCCACCGTTTCCATCCGTAATACCGACCCCAAAAACCCTTTGATCCTCAAAGAGGTCAGTTATTACAATACCCAAGGAAGGTTGCTCAAACATTATCTAAACAGACCTGAAACCATTCCGCCCCTCGCCACAAGTCGCTTTATTGTCAAGGAAGCCGATAAGACAGGGGGCTCTGGGGCAAATTTTATCGTTAAGTGGCAGGCCGAAAAGAAAATTCACGCCCCATTAATGGAAGCTATAATGATCAGCACCAGAATGCAGCTTGGTATATCCTTTACCTCTCGGGGCGTGGTAATTGAGGAGAGGTAGGTTATTTCCTCTCTCCTCCCCCTACTTTTGACAGCCAAAAATAGCCCCCACTCCCAGCGAGAAGAGAAGCCGCAATAATCCCCATCTTGGCATTGGTTAAAAGTTCTGGCTGCTCGACAAAGGCCAACTCACCGATAAAAATAGCCATGGTAAAGCCGATACCGGCAAGTAAGCCGACCCCGCCAATCTGCGACAGACTCATTCCCTGGGGAAGACGAGCTACACCAAGACGAATCACCAGCCAACTAAAACCAAAAACACCAAGGAACTTCCCCCCCACAAGCCCCACCACAATCCCAAGGGTCACCGGATGCATGAGGCTCTCAGCCAGAGTCGCAAGCTCGATCCTGACCCCGGCATTAGCCAGGGCAAAAATCGGTACAACAAGAAACGAAACCCATAAATGCAGTTGATGCTCAAGCTGCTGGAGTGGCGTCTCCATGGCGTGGACTGTGGTTTCAAAATTTTGCAAAATAGCCTGTTGCTCACTATTTTCCATAATCGTCTTACCGGAATGCTCCGCTTTCTTAAATTTTTCAGTAAGCCGTTCCATCTGGGCCGTAAACATATCAGGCAGACATTTTGAATTTGCCGGCACGGTGAGGGCGGTAAGAACCCCGGCAAGCGTTGCGTGAATACCAGATTGTAACATCATAAGCCACAATCCACCGCCAAGAAGAAAATATGGCAAGGGCCTGCGGATACCAGCGCGATTGCAACAAATGAGCAGAAAGAGAAAAACAGCGGCCCAGCCCAGGGCCCACCAGGCAATGGCTGAAGTATAAAACAGGGCAATGATAATAATCGCCCCAAGGTCATCAACAATGGCAAGGGCAAGGAGAAAGCCTATCAACACCTTGGGGACACGGTCACCAAGGAGCACCATAACCCCAATGGCAAAGGCAATATCCGTGGCCATGGGAATGGCCCATCCGGCCTGACCTTCACCACCAATATTAAGTAACAAAAAGAAAAGAGCCGGCACAACCATGCCGCCGATTGCCGCAACAATGGGCAACACGGCCTGACGCAAATCAGCAAGCTCTCCCACCAAAATCTCCCGCTTTATCTCAAGGCCAACCACAAAGAAGAATAAGGCCATCAGACCATCATTAATCCAGTGATGGATAGAATAACTCAACCCAAACGTCCCAAACTGCAGAGTCACCTTGGTGTGCAAAACGGTATCATACAGGGACGACAGTCCTGAGTTAGCAAAGACCATGGCCAGAATGGCACAGGCCATAAGGAGCAGCCCACTGGACGCCTCATCGTGGATAAATTCCTCAAATGGGGTTCTGATTTTACTAAATCCCCTAGCAATCCTGGTCGTGGGTTGGAGAATTTCAAAGTTCTTCATAATGGTCTATCCTGAGGGCATAAAAAAGGATGTAAGGTTATTCATGTAAAAAAAAGAGCCTTATACTATCACAGGGATACCATAGGGCTCTTTTTTTTATTAAGGCAGATCAACAAAAACTAGTTCAGGTAGGGTATCCATTTTCGTAAAGTGCTATCAAGACGACCATCGTCTTTATATTTTTCAAGAAAAGCATTTGCCTGTCTTTGTAGCGCCTTGTCATCCCGCTTCACGGCCCAGGCCAGATACTCTTCGGTGAGGAGATTATACACCGGCACAACCCCCTTGGACTCATTTCTTGCGGCCGCATAGGCAATCATCGGGGCATCATAAATAAAGGCATCAATATTGCCACGAATAAGCCCAGACACGGCAGACTCTGGGGTGGTATAACTTTTTACTTTGGCCTTTAGCAAATTCTTCCGGGCAAAATAGTCCCCCGTTGTCGCCTCTATTACGCCAACACGGATATCCTTTTTCCATTTCAGATCATAATATCCACGGGGATACTGATTTGCCGAACCAATATCCACCAGTAGCATCTGCCCCGCCCGGAAATACGGGTCACAGAAATTAACCCGATAACTCCGTGCCTGAGTTATGGACATTCCCGACATAATGATATCCACCTTACCCTTTTCCAGGGCCAAAAGCTGGTCATCCCAAGCAAGCTCGATAAAACGCACTGGCATTCCCAAATATGCCCCAAACGCCTGACCAAGATCCGCCTCAAGACCAACAATACGGTCACCCTCCTTATAAATAAGAGGTGGCGCTGTGGGAGTAACACCGATATACAGCTCCGGCACATCCAAGGCGACAGTACGCGCCAACTCCGAAGAGTTAAACGAAAAACAACCTGTCAGTACAAGTAAAACACCAAGTAGCAGACACGCCTGTTGCAACAAAGACTTTATGGACATAACACCCTCACAGTTAAAACATTTGATTGATAACAAAAAAAGGATTACAGGAACGACTTGACCCTATACAACAGTGGCACAAGATAATCGTTAGCATTACATTCCCCGATTTTCAAGGAGAACCAACATGTTTAGAAAGTTTTTTTTAGCAGGAGTTGCATTAACCCTCTTACTCATCTCAGCCGTTACAAGCCTTGCAGCTCAACGGATAATTGTCTCCGGCAACATGTATTACGCTCCGGTGATGTGGGAAAAAAGTAAAAAGATTGTTGGTGTTGGCCCGGAACTCATCGCCACCATCTTCTCAGACCTTGGTATTGAATACAGTCTTGAAAATCTGGGAGAATGGGATGAAGTACAGGAACTTGCCCGCCAGGGATCAGTTGATGTCATTGTCGGGGCCTACCAGAATGATGACCGCAGAACCTATCTCAAGTTTAGCGAATCATACTTCCCCCAACCCGTTGTCATCATTATCCCCATCGATTCACACTTTAAATTTACCACCTGGGATGATCTTATTGGCAAAAAGGGAGTTACTCATTTTGGAGAAAGCTTCGGTCAGAAGTTTGACACCTTTATGGCCAAGAACCTTGAGGTTAAACGGGCCAAAATGAAACGCTGCTTTGATCTGCTTGATACCGGCATGGTGGATTATATAATCATCGACTTTTTTATGGGGGTCAATTACACGCAGATGCTACGCCGGATGGATTCAGTGCAGATCGTCAAACAACCAATCACTATTGAGAACATCGCTATTGCCATCGCCAAAACATCACCGCTTACGGCCAGGATCCCTGAGATCAATGCTAGAATCAAAGCCATGAAGGCAGATGGCAGTCTTGAAGCCATGATAAAGAACGCCAACATGGAATTCCAACAATCCATGGATGCCCGAGAAAAAATGTTCAGCCGGGCCAAGAGGGATACCGCCAAGGCTAAAGGCTTGGATCCCATGGATCGTCCAGACTTTCACCAGATGTACCGGGACGCCATTGGCAATGCGACATACCTGGCATACTAAAACAGTAGCAACTACCTCAAAATGCCTAAAAAAAGTCACTTGGAAAAACTTCTCCAAGTGGCTTTTTTTATACCTGCAATATGCATGTTACCCTACTGGACAACAATCCTGGCATTTACAGGTTGCACAGGACGATTATTAGGCTCATGCAACGCCCCCTGAAACGCATTTAGTTGCTCCTTGGAAATAGTCACACTGTCCTTTAACATAAACCAACGAACACCTTCCGTACAAGGGGGGGTGGTAAGTGAACCATTAAAACGATAATAATCCTTGGATTCTGGCAGAAGATCAGTCGCCTTCACCTTGGCACTAAGGGTATGCTTATCCCCAGTGTGCTCAGGCATATTAGCCCAAAGACTAGCGATCCCCTTACTGGCATCACCAATATCAAACATAACAGCTACCACAGCCAGCTTGCCATCCTTTGAGGCGTGTACACAATGCCCCTCCATGGGGAAAGACTTGCTATCAATATTGTTTTCACTGGGGGCATGAAAATGACATTGCAGAAGATCAAACTCCATACCATCAACACTAATAGAACTGCCCTTGGCAAAATTGGCCTGCACGGTATGACCATTATTAACGATATCCGTTGCCGTCGTTCCATAACTAAAACCGATGGCAGGCAAATCGCCTTCGATAAAACCAGTCAGATTAATGGGCGACTGATTTACCCCTGATTTACAGGTGCTAAACTCACTGGAAAGATCTCCCCAGTGGGCAGGGCCACCATGACCGGAATAAGACCAATGTACATCACCACTTGCCATGGCCTGACCTGAAAATAACAGGGCTCCAGCTACAACTGTACTTAAAATTGTTTTCTTCATCTCTACTTCTCCCTCTGAAATAATAAGAACGCAACTTTCCCATATTCACGCGCTATACTATCTCCACGCTCCTATTTCACAATACCAGAGAGCAACTCAATCTTTTTGAATTCAGAATTCAGAACCAGTAACCCCGTAAAACAACGCGGGAATATGCCATTCTGAATTCTTAATTCAAATTGTAATCAAGCCAAACAGACACTCCGAAATGACAATAGTCCCGCAGAGTAACACTGTGGCAGAAAAGTCACCCCACACTACCCTGAACAGCCCAAATAAGCTGAACAAGGTGTGCAACACGAGCCAATGCTATACACCCAACGCGGAGATGTGTCATCACCCTATTTCGAAAAAAAGCCAAAAAAAAAAAGCTGAGGAAATTTCCTCAGCTTTTTTACATAACCCCTAAATAACATTCGGGTTTTCTTATAATTTTGAGCCAGTCTATTTTGCTGATCGGCCCTCATCAGTAATTTCATATTTACAACGAACAGGACTGCTGATATAGCCTTTCTTCTTCAAAGCAGTCAACTTACAACTCACCGACTTTGACTCAAGACCTACAGCCCCAGCAATATCTTTACAACTACACGGCTCACTGCATTTTGCCATCGCCGCAAGAATCTTTTTCTGATCTTCATTCAATCCTTTTTTACATCCGCATCCAGCCATGATAATCTCCTTTTTTGATTTTAACCTCTACAACCTAAGTAGTAATTATTCCTATTAGGTCAATTTGTCAAGATTTTTCTCTTCCCCCTAAAGCCCCCCTTACTATGCCCCAACATACCCTAAAAACCACCTTTGGATTTGACCATTTTCGCCCAGGTCAGCGGGAAATTATCGACCAGATCCTCCAGGGGAAACATTGCCTGGTTCTGATGCCGACCGGAATGGGGAAATCCCTGTGCTATCAGATACCTGCCCTGATACTCGGTGGCCTGAGCATGGTTATTTCTCCCCTCATTGCCTTGATGCAGGATCAGGTGGAGAGTCTTAGGCGCAAGAATATTGATGCCATTTTCATCAACTCCTCCCTCAGCAAGAAAGAACGTTTAAGCCGCTACGAAAGTTTACGTGCAGGGCAACACACCCTCCTCTATGTGACCCCTGAACGATTCCGCCAAGATGATTTCACCAACATTATTAAACAACGTAATATCACCCTACTTGCCGTGGACGAGGCCCACTGTATAAGTGAGTGGGGCCATGATTTCAGACCTGACTACAGTCGCCTCAAAACCATTCGCCAGCAACTGGGCAACCCAACCACCATCGCCCTAACCGCCACCGCAACCCCGGAGGTGCAGGATGACATCATTCACCAACTTGGCCTGAAGCCAGCCCAGGTTGCCACCCATCACCATGGAATTGAACGTGCCAACCTGAAGGTTGAGGTTCGCCATGTCTTTGGCGACCACGACAAGATCAAATTCATTAGAGCGGCGCGTACGACCATACCGGGGAACACCATCGTCTATTTCAGCCTGATTAAAACCCTGGAGCGGTTCAGTGAGCAACTGCACGACCTCCCCCATCTCACCTACCATGGAAGATTGCCCAAGAAGGATCGAACCCTTGCCCTGCAAGACTTTATGGTGGGTAAAAACAACATGATCCTGGCCACCAATGCCTTTGGTATGGGGATAGACAAAGACTCTATCCGCCACGTTATCCATGCTGAAATGCCCGGCTCAATGGAATCATATTACCAGGAGATCGGCCGGGCGGGACGGGACGGTAAAGAGGCGTACTGCACCCTGCTCTACGACCAGTCTGACCTCCTTATCCATATGGACTTTATCAAATGGAACAACCCGGAGGCAGATTTCCACGAACGACTCTATCAACTTTTAAAAACAGACCTCAATGAAGCCAACAGCCTTGGCGTGGACTGGCTGCGCGAACAGCTCGTCTTTAAACAGAGAGCTGACTTCAGACTGGAGACTGCCCTTCGCCTGTTTGAGCGCCATGGGGTCACCACAGGTTCCCTTGACACCCACAACCTCTCTATCCAAAAAGAGCTACCAGAACCGCTTAAACCAAAAAAAATTGCTGCAAAGATTCTTTCCGAGCAGAAAAAACTCCACCTCATGGTACAATACGCCAATATTAAGGGATGCCGAAAAGGACTAATCCATGATTATTTTGGCATGGATCACCAAGACCTGTGTTTTTGTTGTGATAATTGCCCCAAGGACTAATAAATGGCCAAAGGAAACCGTTGCACCCATACGAAACATACTGACCCGTTTCGCAAGCAGGCAACGCCCTTTATCCTGATCATCCTCGGCGGGGTCTGTGGCTGGCTTATGACACGCTCCCATGTCCCACTCGGCCTGCAACTCGTTATCCTGATGGTATTAACCGCTTCATTCATCGCCCTCATGAATAGGGGGAACAACCTGCCCGTTCAGGCTTTACTCCAAAAGCCGAGTGAAGGCGAAACCCCTTTCAGCAATGCAACATCATCCTCGTTGAACCTTGATTTTGCCGAACAGGCACTGGCCAAGTCTCACACCTGTCAACTAAAACTTCTCTGTGACTCGCTCAACCTCACAAGTAGTGCCATTATTCTCCACAGCCAAACCCGTGGTCACTACCACCTCCACGCAAGCCACTCAAACAATCCGACAGCCATCAACCAGGATATGGCAACAGAGGCCGGAATTCTTCTCAGCCTGAAAGACGACCGCTCGGAGATCTCCGGCCATCCATCATCACAAAACTTTCAGGGCCTACCTTATTACAAAACGGGTACCAGCGTCGGGGGATTTATGGTCGTAAGCCTCAAGGGCATCGACCAACATCACCCCCTCAAGACAAGCGGCTTTCTCTGTGTCGATCGCAAAGAGCAACCCCCCTGGACCCAGGCAGAGAAAAATCTAATCAGACAGGCCGCCCATAAGATCAGTACCGACCTCTATGTCACTGAGCAACTAACTGAAGCTAACCATGACAAAAAGGCCATTAAACAAATTTGCCTGGCGTTACAGGATCTTAATACCGTTCTCAATTTGCAGGAGGCCTTTGAGGTCACGCAAAAGACAGTGACAAGCCTGACCTCAGCAACCCTTGTCGCCATCACCCTCAAGGATAACCAGCAGCATAATGTCGTCTCAGCAGTAGGGCCAAACGCAAAAGAACTAAATGGTCTGGCCATCCTCGATGACACCTGCCTGGTCAATCAGGCCATAAGCCTACAACGTACCATGACACCAAAGGGAGGCCAACACCCCCCCTTGACCCTGTTCACCAGCCCCTCACCAATAGACACATACCAATCACTGCTTATTATCCCTCTTATTAGTAACGACCAACCCATCGGCACCCTGATTGCCGGAGGAACAATCCCCCAGCTCTTTAGTAAAGACCAACAGGCTCTGCTTGAGGTCGTCGCCGGCCAAATCGCCACCCGCATCGATCTGGCCAAGACCCATGAGAAAATCTACCACATGGCCACCATCGATGGCCTCACGGGCCTAGTTAATCACCGGACCTTTCAAAACGGTTTGGGCAAAATGCTTAACAGGGCTACCCGCCAAAAAACAAAGGTGGCCCTCATCCTCTGTGACATCGACCATTTTAAAAGGGTCAATGACAACTATGGGCATCCCTTCGGCGATAAGGTTCTCCGCCAGGTTTCCCGCGTCCTTAAAAATGCGGTACGCACAGTGGATCTTGCCGCCAGGTATGGAGGTGAAGAATTCACCCTGGTGCTTGAAAATGCCGACCAAACAGGCGGAGTCCACCTCGCCGAACGGATCAGAAAAGAGATTGCAGGACTACGATTTTTCCATGCCAACAAGGAAATACGTATCACCATGAGTTTTGGCGTTTCCTGCTACCCTACCCTTGCCGGGGATCAGTCAAGCCTGATCAGCCAGGCAGACCAGGCGTTGTATCGCTGTAAAGAGGCGGGACGCAATCAAACACAATGTTACACCTAAAAGACCTGTCACCTCCACCCCCTCCGCAACCCCGAGAAACCGCCTTCCCACCACAAATAAAGCAAACGAACACAACTACCTACAAGAAATAATGTAAAGATGATTCATTTATGATATTCTCCCCCCTTCCTTGCCCCCTTTATACCAAAATTACAGGAGCCTTTTTATGAGTGACGATCCCCATAAAATCATCTATTCGATGATCAATGTATCCAAGACCTACGACAACAAACCAGTCCTTGAAAAAATCAACCTATCCTATTTTTACGGCGCTAAAATTGGAGTCCTCGGCCTGAACGGCTCGGGTAAAAGTTCCCTGCTAAGAATTTTGGCAGGTACCGATACCGACTTTCAGGGGGAGACCTCCATCGCCGAAGGCCTTACCGTGGGTATCCTTGAGCAGGAACCACAGCTTGACAACAATAAGACCGTTAAACAAAATGTTGAGGAAGGGGTGAGCGAGATTGTTGACCTCCTAAAGGAATTTGAAGAGATCAACAATAAATTTGCCGAGCCCATGTCTGATGACGAAATGGACGCCTTAATCAGCCGCCAGGGCGAAGTTCAGGAGCTCCTTGACACCACAGGTGCCTGGGATCTCGATGCCAGACTGGATATGGCCATGGACGCCCTCCGCTGCCCCCCAGGCGACAGCTCGGTGGAAAATCTCTCTGGTGGTGAGCGACGCCGAGTGGCCCTCTGCCGTCTCCTCCTGCGCAAACCGGACATCCTTCTCCTCGATGAGCCCACCAACCATCTGGATGCCGAGACCGTGGGCTGGCTTGAGCAACATCTACAACGATATGAGGGCACAGTTATTGCCGTTACCCATGATCGTTATTTTCTCGATAACGTCGCCGGCTGGATCCTTGAGCTTGACCGAGGCAAGGGTATCCCCTGGAAGGGCAATTACTCCTCCTGGCTTGAGCAGAAACAGCAACGCTTGGCCCAGCAGGACAAACAGGAGAGCGAGAGGCAAAAAACTCTAAAACGGGAACTTGAATGGATCAAAATGTCCCCAAAAGGTCGGCGCTCAAAGTCTAAAGCCCGGATTGCCGAATATGACAAGCTTCTTAATCAGGATACCCAGGAATCCATCGATAAACTGGAGATCTTTATTCCAGCAGGCCCGAGACTTGGCAAAATCGCCATTGAAGCTGAGGGGATCAGTAAGGGCTTTGGCGATAAGCTCCTGATAGACAATATGAGTTTTTCCCTACCCTCCGGCGGCATCATCGGTGTGGTTGGCCCCAATGGCGCGGGTAAATCCACCCTGTTTAATATGATTACCGGCAAGGAAAAACCGGATGCGGGGACCATCACGGTGGGCGACACCGTAAAACTTGCCTACGTTGACCAGTCCCGTGACATTCTTGATCCAGAAAAAACGATTTGGGAAACCATCTCCGAAGGCCTTGACGTGATTCCTCTGGGTGATAGGGAAATAAACTCCCGGGCCTATGTATCCCGTTTTAACTTTTCCGGCAGTCAGCAACAAAAGAAGGTTGGGCTTATTTCCGGTGGTCAACGCAACCGTGTCCATCTGGCCCGGATCTTAAAGGAGGGTGCAAATGTAATCTTGTTGGATGAGCCAACCAATGATCTGGACGTCAATACCCTGCGCGCCCTGGAGGAGGCTCTGGAGAATTTTGGCGGTTGCGCCGTGGTCATCAGCCACGACAGATGGTTCCTTGACCGTATAACCACCCACATCCTGGCCTTTGAGGGAGATAGTCAGGTGGTCTTCCATGAGGGCAACTATTCTGACTATGATGAAGATCGCAAGCGCAGGCTTGGCAAAGAGGCCGACCAGCCCCACCGCATTAAATATAGGCAATTGACCCGCTAACATCAGCCCCCAAAAGCACCCACCATACCCAAAAGCCTGACATCCTTGCCAGTCTTTTGGGTATGCAACTCTTTCCCCTTGCACCCAACCCATGAATTAGCTACAATTTATGGATAATACAAACCATGATGCCTAACCAGTGAAAGAGGACAGAGGCATGGCAACAGCAGAGCGCAGAATAACAGCCGCAGTCAAGCGCCGACAATTAGATCTCTTTTTCACCTCCATCCCAATCGCCACAATAACGGCCTTTGCCCTTGCCGTCATTATCACTGTTTTTTTTCAAGGATCGCCAGTTGAGGGTTTTATGCACCCATGGCTCGTAACAATATCCACAGTTCTCGCCAGCCGAGGACTCATCATTAAGACCTACCACAAGTCAGCACAAAACCGCAGGCAACAACAAACACTAACCAGACTAAGCCTTGTGACAGTCACCGCCTCTGCTATCCTCTGGGGTTCCCTGGCCTATTACGTATTCCCTGAAATAAGTCAGGAAGAACAAATGGTTGTCCTCATTCTTCTCACAGGAATCATTGGCGGAGCCGTAACCTCTATGTCCTACAGCCTCCCCCATATTACCGCTTTTATTTTTATTATTATCGGCTCCATTCTGATCGGCCTTTTCAAGGCAGAAATGGGCTTCCTTTACTACGCCACGATCTTCTACATCGTCTATCTGGCCTTTCTCATGCAGACCGCAAGAATCATCAACAACAACAGTTTTGGCAATATCAGGCTCTCCATGGAGGCAACAGAAAATGCCACCAAACTAAAAGAGGCGAAGGAACAGGCAGAGCAGGCCGTTGCCAGTAGGTCGGCATTTCTTGCCAACATGAGCCATGAAATTCGTACCCCCATGAGTGGTATCATAGGCCTTGCCCGCATAGCCCTTGATACCAGCCCCACCGAACCACTCGCCACCACCATCCGTAATATCAAAAAATCAGCCGACAGCCTCCTAGAGTTACTCAACGACATCCTCGACACCTCAAAGATCGAAGCCGGAGAACTAACCATTAGCTCACAGGCCTTTTCTCTGCCTGACCTCTTGGCAGGAGTTGTCGAGACCCTTAGCTTTTCGGCAAAAGAAAAGGGTCTTACCCTGTCCATAGCCAGCGAACCGCAACCCCACGACTATTTCAGCGGTGACAAATTCCGCTTGCGCCAGATCCTGATCAATCTGACTGGCAACGCCATAAAATTCACCAAGGAAGGCCGGGTGGAACTTAGAGTCAGCCAAAGCGACCTTGAAAATGAACCCGACCGAACAGAACTCCTGTTTAGTGTCAGGGACACCGGAATAGGCATCCCCGAAGAATTCAAGGAGCATATCTTTTTAATCTTTCATCAAGGCGATGAATCAACATCAAGAAGATTTGGTGGAACAGGTCTTGGACTTTCCATCTGCAAACAGCTGGTGACCATGATGGGTGGCAAGATCTGGTTTGAACAGAATAAGGATGGCCGCGGCACAACATTCTTCTTCAGCCTTACCCTGGAAAAACGAGGTCAGAACGATATATCGCAAAACACCATCTCAGACCAACCAGCCCTAACGGGTAAAAAGATTCTGGTGGTTGAAGACAACGACATCAACAGCATCGTTGCCAAGGCTGTCCTTGTGGCGGATAGTCATTTCGTCCTCTGTGCCGTCAATGGCGTGGAAGCACTTGAGGCCATGGCCCAGGAAAAATTTGATTTAATCTTTATGGATATACAGATGCCCATGCTCGATGGGCTACTTACCACCGAAGCCATCCGCCAGTTCGAGCAGTCAGAACCCGTGACGGTGGAACTTGACGAAACCCTAAAGGAGATATTACAGACCCAGCTTGCCGGCACCTACACCCCAATCGTTGCCATGACCGCCAATGCCCTTAGTGGTGACCGGGAAAAATGTCTGCAAAAAGGCATGAATGACTATGTCACCAAGCCGTTTGAGCCTGAAGAGGTCAGAGCCGTCCTCCGCAGTTTACTCGTGGAATAAAGCAGACACAGCCCTAGCAAGCCCCAACAGTTCTTCATCCGACTGGTGCAAGGTCACCGAAAAACGTAACCGCGCCGTATTCTCCGGAACCGTGGGCGGCCGCACCGCTGTCACATAAAAACCTTGCTGCCGCAACTCCCCGGCAATCCTCATAGCCCGATCACTTTCCCCAATCATCAGCGGGACAATCTGCGAACCTGAACCAAGGACAATCCCCTCTTTAGCAAAACAGGATTCAAGGAATAATGTTTTACGCCGTAAGTCGCCAGCAAGACGAGGCTCCGTCTGCACCACCTTGAGTGCACCAAGACTGGCACCAATCACTGCTGGCGGAAGTGCGGTGGAATAGATAAAACTCCGGGCCCGATTCATCAGGAAATCAATCCAAACCGAATCTGCTGCCACATAGGCCCCGTAACTCCCCAGGCCTTTACCAAAGGTTCCCATGACAAGTTCCACCTCAGCAGTCACCCCGGCCTCCTCAACAAGACCTGAACCCGTGGCACCAAATAGCCCCGTGGCATGGGCCTCATCCACAAGCAAAACACAATCAAACTGTTGTTTCAAGCGGACAAGTTCACCAAGGGGCGCTCGATCGCCATCCATGGAATAGAGGGATTCAACAATAACAAGAGCACGACCATCACCCCGTTTTTCTTGCAGAAGTTCCTGCAGATGGGCCATATCATTATGGCGAAAACGCCAGGTTTTGGCCCCGGAAAGCTGGCAGCCATCGACAATAGAGGCATGATTCAGACGATCAGAAAAGATCACATCGTGGCGCCCAACAAGGGCTGGAATTATACCGGCATTAGCCATATAACCATTTCCAAAGAGCAGGGCCGCAGCCTTACCCTTATACCTTGCGATGGCCCGCTCAAGTTCGTGGTGGTAATCACAGTCACCACTCATAAGCCTGGCAGCACCAGCCCCTGTGCCATATTTTTTTAGATATTTCAGCCCGGATTCAACAACTGCTGGATGATGGGAGAGGGCAAGATAATCATTCGAGGAAAAATCAACCAGAGACCGGGAATCGGCCAAGGAGAAAACACCACCTCCAACCGCTCGTTTCAGCGGATGTAACGAGCGCAACAACCCGCAAGACTTCCGCTGCTTAAGCCAATCTAGCGGTTCCATATCTGCTGAACCTGCTCCACAAAGGCCAGATCCTGGGCAGGCGTCCGGCCTCGTTGGGTAAGATAACCACCAATCATCATACCGTCGGCCCCAGCCATAAAGGCCGAACTTAAAAAGTCCCCCAGGGCCGACTCACGCCCTGCAGCCAGACGCACAGGCACATCGGGCAGAATAATACGAAAAATGGCAATGGCCCTGAGAATTTCATCCTGGCTCAAGGGTTCAACCTCGGCAAATCTGGTGCCGGATATGGCGATCAGGATATTTATCGGCACGGAATCAACCTTGAGTTCAGCCAAAGTCCTGGCCAGGGAAACACGATCGGCCTCGGTCTCACCAAGGCCCAGAATACCACCACTACAAACCGAAAGACCCACACCATGGGCATCCTTAACAGTGGCAACCCTATCCTCGAAGCTATGGGTGGTGCACACCGTGCCAAAGAACTCCCTGGATGATTCAAGGTTATGATGATAACGGCTCATACCGGCATCAGCCCACTGCTGAAGCTCGTCCCTTGTGGCAATGCCAAAGGAACCACAGAGGTCAATATCCACCTTGGCACGAATAGCAGCCAGAAGATCGGCGTAGGCCTTAGTCTCATCCCCCACAGGCCCCCGCCCGGAAGTTACAAGGGAAAAACGGGAGGCCCCATTCTCCTTAGCCAGTTGCGCCGCAGCCACGGCTTCGCCCACATCCACAAGGGGATACTCTGGAGAATCCGTTATAAAATGGGCCGACTGGGCACAAAATGCACAGTTTTCACTGCACTTACCGGACTTGGCATTAATAATGGAGCAGAGCGAAAATCTATCCTTGCGCTTGGCAAGTTTTAATCTCAACGCCTGATCCATCAGATCCAGCGTTGTCATCTGGGCAAAGGGATTTTCATGAGTCATGATTTCAGGACCTGCGAAAGCCGAAGACACCGCCCTGACGCTTGTTGTTGGCGTAAGCAGGGCCGCGACCACGGGTTGATTGGGGTGGCATTACCGGAGCGGATTTTTTTGACACTTTAGGGGGTTTTGGCAAGAGATATTCCGCCACAGGCTCACCACCTTTGGCCTGGTTAACCAGACTGTAAAAGAGCAGGCCATGGTTAAAATAACTCTTCTTACACAACCATTTAGGCCAATCTTTTTTGCTGTTTTGGACAAGGAGAGGCAGCAGAGTGAGAGTTGTGGAAATCTGCTCTTTCAGGGCCCGTTTTATATCGAGATGGCCCATATTCTTTTTGAGATAATCCCTGATAACCCTGGACAGGGCAAAGGCGTCGCCTGTTTTCAAGCCGCCCTTTAACTCAGGGAATTGCTGCCTCGCCCACGGCAAAAGCAACATGGCGAGAAGAATATCATCTTTGAGCAAACCGCCTCCGGCCTGCGCCAGGTCAACACTATGCATAAGCGAACCCAGTTCATCCACCAGCTCATCGGTCAGAATATCGTCATAAAACGGTAGGAGACTGCCAAGCAGACCAGAGCGGGCAGAAAGCCTTATCCACTCCCCACAGGCTCGCCCATGAAGATCCTTAAACAGCTCATCCCGGATGCGGGAAACCGGACACACCGATAACGACTGACAATGACTCTTGATTGCTGACCAAGTAGTATCTTCAATCCTAAAGCCTGACCTTGCCGCATGGCGCACCGCCCGCATCATCCGTACCGGATCACGAGTGATACGTACATCAGGGTCACCAATCACTCGGACAATTTTATCGTCAAGATCCTGCACCCCGCCCACGTAATCAATGATAGCTTCCCGATCAAGATCGTAAAACAAGCCATTTATTGTAAGATCACGGCGAAAGGCATCATCCCGCTCAGAGCCAAAGGTATTATTGGCCGCAAGCACCTGATCCTTCTTGCCGTCCTCACATTCACTCCGACAACGAAAGGTAGAGAGTTCAATAATTTTATTGCCGGAGAAAAAAACCTGAACAAGACGAAAACGCCGACCAATCACCCGGGAGTTGCGAAACAACTTGCGGACCTGGGAAGGGCTGGCACTGGTGGAAAGATCAAAATCCTTGGGGAAAATCTGCTGATAGAGATCACGAACACCACCACCGACAAGATACGCCTTGTACCCTGCCCTGGTCAATTTCCTGAGGACATAGGCGGCATCAGAATCTATTTTTCCGGCAGTAATGCCATGATCTTCAACCCTCACCACACGGGGGGCTGGTACTTTATTTTTTTTTGTCACAACCATTCTCAAAGGTTTTCCTGCGCCCCTCCCGCCCTAGCACAACAGACAGGGAAGTGAATACAGAAACCGAATAGTATCAAAGTGACTCAAATAATTACGTTTTTCTGAGAACACTCAAAATTTTATTAAAACTGACCCAATAACGGATCCCACGCGACTATGCCCCTCCCAGCGTTTTTTGTCAAGTGGCGGGTGGCCTCAGCCCTTTCTAAAAAAAAGGCCATCTGGTAAACAGTGGGATATGAATCTTCACAAAAAAGACATTCCATTGGACTCACTGGGGTTTGATATTGACTGTGTGGTGGCGGATACCATGGAGGCCTTTATTCGTCTGGCACATGAGGAGCATGGTATCACCGTTGTCCCTGAACAGATCACCCGTTTTAATGTTGAGGAATGCCTTGATATGGAGACGGCAATCGCCGATGGCATCTTCCACAAACTGATGGTTGACCCTATCGGTTATGGAATGAAGATGTTGCCGGGGGCAAGAAGAGTCCTACACAAGATCCAACACCATGCCCCCCTGACCTTTATCACGGCCCGGCCCGAGGAAGCCCCCATTGCCGACTGGCTCCGGCACGAGTTGGGTCAGCCAGCCACCGCCGATATGCAGATTATCGCCATGGGCGACCATGACGGCAAGGGGGAACATGTCAAGAGTCTTGGTATCAGTCACTTTATCGACGACCGGCACGAAACCTGTGAACATCTCGACACCAGAGACATCACCGCCATTGTCTACGACCAACCCTGGAACCACGGCAGACACCAGTTGTCTGTCGTCCGCAACTGGCAGGACATCCACGACTGCTGCTTTTAACGAAAGTGAGCGGCAACGGTTACAGCGACGGATGTTGAACGTTAAAAGTTGGACGCTTGGAAGTTCCAAAAAAAAACATCCACCCTTCACCCTTCACCCTTCACCCTTCACCCTTCAAAAAAACCATGCAATGCCCCAAATGCCACCACCAGATCGAGACGTACAAAAACCCGGTTCCCACCGTTGATATCATCATTATATACAGGCAGGGTATCGTCCTCATAAAACGCCGGAACCCACCCCACGGCTGGGCGCTACCAGGTGGGTTTGTCGATTACGGCGAGGATCTGGAGACAGCGGCCGGGCGGGAGGCCAAGGAAGAAACGGGGCTTGACATCAAACTGACGGGGCAGTTTCACACCTATTCCGACCCGAGGCGCGACGCCCGCCTGCACACCATCACTACCGTCTACACTGCCACAGCAACCGGTACGCTTAGGGCTGGCGACGATGCGGCAGAGGCCAGGGTCTACAGCAGAGGCAACCTACCCCGACTCGTCTTTGATCATTACGCCATTCTTCAAGATTATTTTCAGCGTAATCCCTAAAACTATCCCTGTCTCCTTAAGCAGAAATCCATAATTTTTGGTTGCTTTTTACATGTTGTCTTTGGTATAAGATCTCTTTTCCGCTCAATATCGGCAATATGGCAGGTTCGACGTTTCAGCCTGATCCTGCCAAACCACTAACCACCGACACCAGAGCGCTCTTATTAATAAAGGTTAGAATCGTAAAAGGAACTTGTCCAATGGGTAACACTCAAACCACAACAGAAACAGAAGAAATGAGTTTCGCAGAGCTTTTCAACTCTGACGAAATGGTCGTTGTATCCGTAGGTGATGTTGTTGAAGGCACAGTTATTGACCTGTCCGACAACTTTGCCATCGTAGACTGTGGCGACAAATCTGAAAGTGAAATCCTCCTTTCAGAATTCAAAAATGACGGTGAAAACGTTGAAGTCAACATCGGTGACGTTTTTGACGTCTTCGTTGAACGGCGTGAAGCAGAAGGCGGACTCCGCCTCTCCCGCGAAAAGGCCATCGGCATCAAGGTCTGGGAAGATATTGCCAATATTCAGGAAGAAGACGGCACCATTCCTGGACGCATTGACAACCGCGTTAAGGGTGGTCTCTCCGTTGATATCGGCGTTCCGGCCTTCCTCCCCTACTCACAAATTGATCTTCGTCCAGTTAAAGACCTCGATGCCTTAATCGGCGAGTCCTTTGACTTCAAGATTTTAAAATATAATAAGAAACGCAACAACGTTGTTATTTCTCGCCGTGCCATCCTCGAAGAGGCCCGCCAGAAACTGCGCGAAGAGATGCGTTCCACCCTGCAGGAAAATGCGATTGTTTCCGGCTCTATCACCAACATTACCGATTACGGTATCTTCATTGACCTTGGTGGTCTTGACGGACTCTGTCACATCACCGATCTTTCCTGGGGCCGTGTTTCCCATCCATCCAAGCTGTTTAAGGTTGGTGAGGAAGTTGAAGTCAAGATCCTTAAATTTGACAAGGACACCGACAAGGTATCCCTCGGCATCAAGCAGCTCAAAGAAGACCCATGGGCCACCGTCGCTGACCGTTACCCCATTGGCGATAAGACAACTGGTAAGGTTGTTTCCATCACCGACTATGGTGTCTTTGCTGAACTTGAAGAAGGCGTTGAAGGTCTTATTCACGTCTCTGAAATGTCCTGGTCCAAAAAAACCCGCCACCCATCCAAGATCGTTACCGTTGGCGACAAGGTGGATGTTGCTGTTCTCAATATTGATGTTGATGCCAAGCGTATCTCCCTCGGTATGAAGCAGCTGCAACCTAATCCCTGGGATCTCGTCACCGAGAACTACCCGGTTGGTGCCATCATCGAAGGCAAGGTCAAGAATATCACTGACTTTGGTATTTTCATCGGTATCGAAGAGGGTATTGACGGTCTGATCCACGTATCCGATCTTTCCTGGACCGAACGGATCAAGCATCCTTCAGAGAAATTTGCCAAAGGCGACACCATTCAGGCAGCTGTACTGAAAATTGATCGTGAAAATGAGCGTTTCTCCCTCGGCATCAAGCAACTTGAGCCAGATCCATGGCAAACCACCATTGAGACCCATCCTTTAGGATCAAAACTTGAAGGTAAAATCACCAATGTTACCGACTTCGGTATCTTTGTTGAGGTTCAGGAAGGCATTGAAGGTCTTATTCATGTTTCCGAGATCTCCACCGAGAAAATCTCCACCCCTGTGGGAATTTACAACGTGGGTGACACCATTGAAGCCAAGGTCATCAATGTTTCTGCCAAGGAACGTAAGATTGGCCTGTCAATCAAGGCTCTCACCAGTCCTGATGCTGATTACGGCGATTACAAGAAGGAAGCATCAAACGAACCTTCCACCTTTGGTGATCTGTTGCAATCCAAGATGGACGACGATAAGTAGTTTTTTTTAGGCAGGAGATAAAGAAGGTAAAGAATATAGAGGAGATAGGGAAGAGAACGATTGTCAGCCTGAGCTGATGTCATTTAATTCCTTACATCCTTTACATTCTTTATCTCCTCTATATTCTGTTCACTTCCCCCAGGTCATGCCATGCCTACGACACCTGCATTTACCACCCGCCACCCCTTCTTCACGGGCTTTATCTTTATGTCCATGTTCGGGGTTATTTTTTTTGCAGGACTCTCCTACCTTATCACCAAGGTAGCTTCACAGTCTGACCCTTTTTTGACCAGAACAGCAGATGGCATCGGTGTCATTGACGTTAAGGGAATGATCACAGACACTGAAGGCCTCTTGCGCAACATTCAGCTTTTCCGTCAGGAAGAGACCATTAAAGCGGTGGTGATCCGCATTGATAGTCCTGGTGGTGCCGTTGGTGCATCCCAGGAACTTTTTACCGAAATCAAACGACTGGGCAGGGACAAGCCCGTGGTGGCCTCCCTTGGCTCCGTTGCTGCATCAGGCGGATTTTACGCCGCCATCGGTGCTGACAAGATTGTCGCCTCCCCTGGGACACTCACCGGTTCCATGGGTGTCATTATGAAGTTCCCCAATTTGGAAGAGATCTTCCAGAAAATCGGTTACAGGAGCGAGACCATCAAGAGTGGCAAATTTAAGGATATTGGTGCCACAGATCGCACCATTACACCTGAGGAACGCGCCCTGCTACAGGACGTTATCGACACCGTTCATCGCCAATTTATTACCGATATTGCCGAATCCAGGGCCTTAACCGTTGCCGAGGTAACTAAGGTTGCCGACGGTCGTATCTTCTCTGGGGAACAGGCCAAAGAGCTTGGCCTGATTGATGAACTTGGCAATTTTAACGATGCCATCTTACTGGCAGCTAAACTTGCCGAAATGGACACCAGCTCTTTCCCGGAACTGGTATACCCCCCCAAAGATGCCGTAGGTTTCCTCAGCACCCTACTTAGCACGACAAAACTAAACCTGTTTGGCACCCTGCAACGCATGCAACCACAACTTGCCTACGAGTGGAACGGTTCAGCCTCCCTCACCGGCCAGATAAAATAATCTGAGCCAATTTTAGACCTTGCAGGCAAATTGAAGCTGTGGCATATTTCCAAGCGTTATAAGTATTTAACCTAACGTACTTTTGAGATATTTACATATAGAGAGAGATGGACAAATGTTAAAAAGAGATCTTGTTGATGCAGTATCAAACCAGATGGACGGATACCTGAAAAAAGATGTGGGCCAAGCCATCGATATCATGCTTGATTCCATCGCCGAAGCCCTAGAAGAGGAACGCCGAGTTGAGATCAGGGGTTTTGGTAGCTTCTCTATACGCCACCGCAAGGCCAGGTCAACAAAAAACCCCCGAACCGGCAAGATCATGCATATTCCACCCCGAAAAACTATTCATTTTACCATGAGTAAATCGCTGAAAGACCCACTGGTGAAAAAGGGGTAGCCCAGAAGGGAACGCTAACTACACCTGAAAGCACCTAGGCTGATTAATAAAAGATAGAAATATCGCCTTTGCCCTCACGGAGAATCTCCGGCGTATCGCGGATGAGAGAAACAACAGACGAAGGGGAAGGAAAAACATCACCACCATCAATAATTTCATCCACCTGATTACCGAACAACAACTCAACCTCATAGGCCGAGCAAGGTTGTTCTTCATCGGTTTTTGCAGCACTGGTGGTAACGATGGGATGGCCAAGGGACTCCACAAGCATCTTGCAAATGGGGTTATCAGGCACACGGATTCCCACAGTTTTTTGCTTGGTGATCATGATTTTTGGCACAATCTTCATGGTTGGTAAAACAAAGGTATAGGCACCCGGCAGATTTTTTTTCATAATCCGGTAGGCGCTGTTGGACAGGTGACAGTAGGTACTTACCCTTTTTAGGCTACAGCACATAAAACTAAAGGGTTTCTTTTTTGGCCTGTTTTTTATTTGATGCAAACGCTTCACGGCTTTTTGATTGAAGATATCACAGCCGATACCATACATTGTGTCGGTTGGATAACAGACGATTCCACCCCGTTTAAGAATTTCTACGGCCTGATCAATTAAGCGTTGTTGGGGGTTTTCAGCATTAATATATAACATAAGGGACTCTTCTAATTTCTTAACGATAATGGCCTGCTTTGTCCGGCAGGCCTTTTCTTTTTTTCGTGTTTTATTACTAGGTTGTCAACTAAATAAAAAAAACATATACTTAAATACTTTTCCAAGTTTACTCAATAGGGGCGACCATGCTATCTGAAAAAATTGAACATGCCTACACTTTTGATGATCTCCTCCTTATGCCATGTGCCTCTAAGGTGCTACCCAATGAGGTTGATCTCACCAGTCAACTCACCCGAAACATCTGGATCAACCTGCCCATAATCGGTGCGGCAATGGACTCCGTAACCGAACACCGTACGGCGATTTGCCTTGCCCGTGAAGGCGGAATTGGCATCATCCATAAAAACATGACCCTGGAGGAACAGATCCTCGAAGTAAAGCGGGTAAAAAAATCTGAATCAGGGATGATTATCGACCCAGTAACAACCACCGAGAATTCTACGGTGGCCGACGTCCAGCAGATCATGCGTGAGTTTCATATTTCCGGCGTCCCCGTAGTACGAGGCATAAAACTAGTTGGCATTGTCACCAATCGCGACCTGCGCTTTGTCTCCCACCAGGACCTTAGGGTCAAGGATGTTATGACCAGCAAAAACCTGGTCACGGCCAAGGCGGGCATCAGTTTTGAGCAATCCAAGGCCAGACTGCATGAACATCGAATTGAAAAGCTTCTTATCGTTGACGACGACGGTGGACTGCAAGGCCTTATTACCATTAAGGACCTTGAGAAGATCAAGAAATATCCCAATTCCACCAAGGATGATCTCGGTCGCCTGCGTGTTGGTGCCGCAATCGGCATAGGAACGCCCATGGAATCCATTGAACAACTGATGGCAGCAGGGGTTGATGTCCTTGGTCTTGACTCGGCCCATGGCCATTCACATAATGTCCTAAGCACCTTAAAAGAGATCAAGGCAACCTTCCCTGAAGTGCAGGTTATTGCTGGAAACGTTGCCACTGCAGATGGCACCACCGCCCTCATTGAAGCGGGAGCCGATGCGGTCAAGGTCGGAGTTGGCCCAGGTTCAATCTGCACCACCAGAATTGTCGCCGGCGTTGGTGTACCACAACTATCAGCAATTTACAACTGTGCCCAGGTCGCCAAGAAACATGGCGTGCCCATTATTGGTGACGGCGGAATCAAACATTCCGGTGACATTACCAAGGCCATTGGCATGGGAGCCTGTACCATCATGGCAGGGTCGCTGTTTGCAGGGACCGACGAAGCACCGGGCGACACCTTTCTCTATCAGGGTCGAACCTACAAGGGCTACCGGGGAATGGGATCACTGGGTGCCATGAAGAAGGGTAGTTCCGACCGTTATTTTCAGGAAAAATCGGCCAAACACGTCCCGGAAGGTATTGAAGGCAAGGTACACTACAAAGGCTCCCTGGTTGATATCATCTATCAACTCATGGGTGGCCTGCGCTCCGGAATGGGCTACGTTGGTGCGGCCAGGGTCGACGAGTTACAAAAGAAGGCAAAATTCGTCAAGATCAGCCCGGCCGGCCTTAAAGAGAGCCATGTCCATGATGTTATTATTACCAAAGAGGCACCGAATTACAGGATGGGATAAAAAGCAGAAGATAGAGAAGATACAGGAAGATAAAGATTCATCACCCTTCTTTATCTTCTTTAATTCTTTATATTCCAGCTCAGAAATACCAAACAATAATTTATCACAAAGACTCCAAATATGAACATCCATAGCGAAAAAATAATCATCGTTGATTTCGGTTCCCAAACCACCCAACTTATTGCCCGACGTGTGCGAGAGCATAAGGTGTATTGCGAGATCCACCCCTACACCACCGAACTTGCCACCATCCTTAAGCATAAGCCAACCGGCATCATTCTCTCCGGCGGGCCATGCTCGGTGTATGACAAAGATGCGCCATCCATTGATGCAGCGATCTTTGCCCAGAACATCCCCATCCTCGGCATCTGCTACGGCGCCCAGCTTATGATTCAATCCATGGGTGGTGTGGTGGAAAAGGCAGACAAACGCGAATTTGGTAAATCCCATATTGACATAAAGTTTGATGGTGGCCTGTTTGCCGGGCTTGAAAATGCTGAAACATCCCTCCAGGTGTGGATGAGCCACGGTGATCGCATCGAAAAACTTCCAGAAGGGTTTACAGTTTCAGCCGAGAGCGAACACTCACCCTTTGCCGCCATTCGTCACACCGAAAAGAATCTAATGGGCGTACAATTCCACCCGGAGGTTGCCCATACCCTTATAGGTAGTGATATCCTGAAAAACTTCCTGTTCGGCATCTGCAAATGTGAAGGTAACTGGACCATGGGTTCCTTTGTCGACACCACGGTTGAGGCCATCCGTAAAAAGGTCGGTTCAGACCAGGTATTATGTGCCCTCTCCGGCGGCGTTGACTCTGCCGTGACAGCAGCACTCATCCACAAGGCAATCGGCGACCAACTCACCTGTATTTATGTAAACAATGGCCTGATGCGTACCGGAGAAACCGGTTCCCTGCTTAAGTTTTTCGATGAAACCACCAAGCTGAAGGTTATTGATATTGATGCTGAGGACTATTTTCTCAGCGAGCTTGCCGGAGTGGTAGATCCTGAAATAAAACGTAAGAAAATCGGTTACGGCTTTATTAAAATATTTGAAGAAGAGGCAAAAAAACTGGGCGATATCAAATACCTTGCCCAGGGAACCCTGTATCCTGATGTCATTGAGTCTGTGGCTCTTGCCGGTGCCACCGTGATTAAGTCGCACCATAATGTCGGCGGCCTGCCAGACATTATGAAGCTTGACCTGATCGAGCCGTTACGGGAGTTATTTAAAGACGAGGTGCGCCTGTTAGGCCTTGAACTTGGCCTGCCGGATGAGGCCGTGTTCCGCCAGCCCTTTCCTGGCCCTGGGCTTGGTATCCGCATCATGGGTGAAATCACCGGCGACCGCCTTGACATCCTCAGAAAGGCGGATGTTATTGTCCTTGAAGAGATGAAATCAAGCGGTTGGTATGGCAAGGTATGGCAATCATTCGCCGTACTTCTGCCCATCCAGACCGTAGGTGTCATGGGGGATGAACGCACCTACGAGCACGTTATCGCCCTGCGCTGTGTGGATAGTCTTGACGCCATGACTGCTGACTGGTCAAGGTTACCTTACGATCTCATTGGTCGTATATCCAACCGAATTATCAACGAGGTGGTAGGGGTGAACCGGGTGGTGCTGGATGTATCATCCAAGCCACCAGCAACCATTGAGTGGGAATAACAACTTGAGAATTCAGGAGACGACAAAAAAACTTAAAAAAATCAGAATTCTGGAGCAACGTTTACCCAGCCGTTATCGTGGATAAAAAGTAAACACCTTCTCCAAGTTCTCAAATTATCAAATCCTGAATTCTGATCACAAACCAAAAACCTTAAAAAAAAACTTATCGCCATGTTAAAAACCGGAATTTATGTAGATGCTGAAAACATTCGTCTCTGCGGAGGCTACGGGATGCGCTATGACATCCTTGTTGATCTCGCCAACATGGATAACTCTATCATGCTTCGCGCCAACTCCTATCTGGCCGAAGACCAAAAACGCACCGAGGTTGACCAAGATTATCGGCATAAACTGTATGCCTACCACGATGTCCTGCGTAAATGTGGATTTAAGGTCATCAAAAAATATGTGAAACATTATGTGGATGACGAGGGGGTTGTCACCACTAAGGCCAATGCCGATATGGATCTTGCCATTGACGCCATCCTCCAGTCACGCAATCTTGACCGGATCATCCTCCTCACCGGTGATGGCGACTTTGTCCGACTGGTGACTGCCCTGCAAAATAAGGGGTGTCGCGTTGAGATTATCGGTTTCAACAACGTCAGTAATGACCTCCGGGAATCGGCCGATATTTACACCTCAGGCTTTCTAGTCCCTGGACTCCTGCCCTTCCCCATGGATTACGATGGCGACAATTGGCACCGGGGCATCGTTGCGACCTACAAGGCTGATCGGGGCTTTGGCTTCTTCCGCTATTTTTATTTTGGCGAAAACCAACTAAAAGCTAAAACTGTATTCTTCCACTGCTCAAAGTCGGAGCATGAAAATGACCCGCAGGTCTTCACCGCCCCCGGGAAAATATTTGAATTTCAGATAGCCCCAACCTCGCGGGATGCAAACAAGGTTGAAGCAATGAATATCAGCCTGTTGAACGCCAAAGATTATTAAAAAAAGGCTTCAGGATTGTAGGGTAGACTTCTGAAGCCTGAATTCTTATTTTTCATCCCCAATTATTTAATTCTGCGCTTTTCCTTTGCCTGCCGTCTGTTGTAAACTAAAGAAGCCACTCAATCATTCTTTAGCTGACGAAAGACCAAGGATAAGAACATGACGCCTCCCAGCCGTTTTCAAGCCATTGCGGATCTCCCCAAAGAGACCGCGCCCCAGCTCCTTGACTGCATCCTCCATATCACCGATACCCTAAACCAGGCCAAACTTTCTTCCAAAAAGAGGATGCAACAGATCCTGACCATTGTCCTTGAATATCTCAAGGCCGAGCAAGGGTCCATTATGATCCTTGAACGCCGACAGTTAGTTGTTCACGCAGCATCCAGACCGGAGATTATCGGCAAAAAGCAATCAATCGACTCCGACTCGGTCTCGGCCTGGGTTGCCAGGGAAGGAGAACATCTGTTTATTGAGGATATTGACCAGGACCCGCGTTTTGCCAAAAAGGGCTCACGGGGCTATAAAAAAGATGCCCTCCTCTGTGTCCCGATTTTCCACCAAAACAAGGTGGCGGGGGTCATTAATGTCTCGGACAAGACCGGTAAGCGCGAACTTCTGAAACAGGACGGGCAAATCCTCCTCTATTTTAGCTCAATTCTCCTGTGGAACATTATCCTCGATGACCTCCAGGCCACCCTGAAAAAACAACGCTCCACCCTCAGGAAACGTAATTTAGAACTCAAAAAGCAGGAAACCCTGCGCTCGCAACTCTCCTCCATGCTAATCCATGACCTAAAATCCCCCCTTGCCGAGGTCGTGGCCAGCCTTGATATTCTCTCCTACTCCGCCACCGAAGAGAATAAAGAATTTATTGAGGGGGCTCAAATTGGCTGCGATCGGGCCATCCGCATGGTGAGTAACCTCGTTACCATCGACAAAATTTCCGACGACAAGCAACAGCTCCTCCGGGAAGAGGTATATCCGGATCAACTGGTACAGGAGGCAATGACATCCATAAAAAACCTGGCCAGACTAAAAGAAATTGAAACCATTTTTTCCTGTGAGGCCTGCCCCATGCACCCGATTATCATTGATCGAAATTTGATGCTCAGGGTCTTTCAAAACATTCTCGCAAATGCCGTGAGCTACTCCCCGCCAGGCTCAAAAATCACAGTGGACATCTCCCTTACAAATAAACAGGTTCGCTTCGTTTTTGCTGACCAGGGAGCGGGTATCCCGCAGGAGATGCGTGACGTTATCTTTGATAAGTATGCCCGAATTTCTAAGGCAAAAGATCTACCTATGGGTACAGGACTTGGTCTCCATTTCTGCCAACTGGCCGTCAAATTACACGGTGGCCAAATATGGGTTGAAGGAACCGAAGGGGAGGGAAGTTATTTTTTTATCGAACTTCCTTATGATTGAGGCGTCCCCAGCTATGATTTGTAAAAAACTGACCAGCAGATATAACACTAACCCTAAGTGACCTAAGGCCATTACCAGCGGAAGCCATGATCCCCAAATTACCGAACCAAATGAATTTTCTTGTCGTTGATGACATGGACAATATGCGCCGCTCTGTCCGGGCCATGTTGAAGCTTATCAACTACGGGAAAAACATTTATGAAGCCCCAAATGGTAACGAGGCCTGGAAGATTCTCAATTCAAAGGACGAAGGGCCCATTGATTTTATTATTTGCGACCAGAATATGCCGCTGATGAAGGGTACAGAACTCCTGAACACCATGCGTAAAGAGCCAAAACTGCGAGATATACCCTTTCTAATGATTACGGCTGAGGCCAACACCGAGGTTGTTGCCGAGGCCGCAGAACATGAAGTAGATGCCTATCTTACCAAGCCCTTTGTCACCGCCTCTCTTGAATCAAAAATCGATGAGCTATTAAACAACCTGTATAATCCGGATCAGGCAACCCTGCTTCTCAGGGAGGCAAGGCTTGTGGAAAGTAAGGGCAATATACCCAAGGCCATGCAACTAATCCATGCCGCGGCCACACTTAAACCAGGATTGTCAAGACCCCACCGGGAACTTGGCCGCCTCCACCTTAAACTGAAAAAAGTCACTGAGGCCGTAAAAGAGTTCAGCACCGCCATTGAACTAAACAGACTGGATGTGACCTCCTACCATTACCTTGGCCAACTATATTTTCATCAGGGCAAGGTCGATAAAGCGATAAAAGCCTACTCCTGCGCCATGGACATTAGCCCCCGCCATTCCGACCGGGCCTTTAAATTCGTTGATCTGCTTGTCAATAAAAGGGAACTTAAAAAGGCCGAGAAAATCCTTAAAATTGTCCTGCGCCATAATATGGAAAACATCAAGATCCTAGAACAAATTTCAACCATTGCCGCCTGCCATAACTTCAATGACCTTGCCGTTCGCTGTTATAAAACTATCCTCAAACGTTCACCAAGACAACTGGCAATCCATAAGTGTTTGGGGATTCAACTACAACGACAGGGCAAACATAATGAGGCATCCATATATCTGGAACGGGCAGTGGCCAAATTCCACCAGGACGTGGAACTCTTGCTCTCCCTAGCCAAATGCCACCTTGACATGGGACGTCTTATTATGGCCGACAAATGGGCCGCCAAGGCATTGCAGATTGAGCCGGACAATGCAGAGGCCAGGCAAATCCTTAATCAATGTTCATAACAAAAATGGCAGGAAGTTTTTATTTATTTTCACCAACTTAGAGCAAAGGGATACGTGTGGAACCAACACTTGTACTGATCATTCGTAATCATGCCACCCAGGGGGAGAGAATCCTTGGCAATCGCTGGCTGCCCTTTATCGAACAGTTGCGCGAAGAGCTCGGACGCCATGGTGATGAACATAGTTTAAGCACCGATACGAGGCTCATCTTCACCTTTACCGGTCATTACACTCCGTTTTCAGCCCTCTTTTCGGCCCTGGATAAAAGCAAACAGACCTATCACTGGCCGGATGCCAGTAGCGCAACCCCACTCAATTTTATTATTGATCTCCTCGGGAGTAAAACCCCTCTTCGCGAGTCAGATCTGCCTGATGATGAAATATGGACTAAAATACAAGCGGAGACAGTCTATCTCGGCCCAACACTCCAGGAACAATGGCAAGAATTCGCCTCACAGCCGAACTTTCCAAACCATAAGCTTGGCCCAAAAGCTGATGACCTTATAAAAATAACATTCTCAGTCCACGACCTTGGTAAACAAAAAACTCTCTTTGCCTATCGCTCCCTGCCCGTTTCCCAAAAGGGGAGTGAATGCTTCTATTGCGGCATGGCAAGTCACCACCCGTCTCAATGCCCCTCAAAAATGCTGGGGATGGACTCATGGGGACTCAGTGATATCGGCTATCTCAGCTTTTCGGAGCTAAACAGTTTGTACAAACAGGTCTTCCCGGAAAAACCAGCCCTCGTGGCAAAGCTCAGTGGCGGAGTCAAGACCATGAACCTACGCAAGGACAAGGAGCTTCTGGTCTTTGTCTCTTTTTTTGATCTTTCTGTTATCTTTCAACTACGCTTCCTGTGGAACTACGCCTTTTCAACCTATTCCAAGTGGGAAACCATTTACCAGACCGGTAAGGTTAAAATAGACAACCGCAACCTCCATCTGGGTCTCGACTGTCTGCGGGTGGGGCAATATGATCAGGCTGAAGAGATGCTGCAAAATGAAATCAAGCGGCGTGACGGTCATAAATTTGCGGCCAACATTGGTCTCGCCCTGCTTTCTCTGGAATCTGACCGCAACTCTGATGTGGGTCGGTATTTTGAAGCGGCCCGGAACAACAGCAAGACCACCACTGAAGTCATCTACACCAATCTTATCTTATCCCGCCACTTTGAGATTATTAAAGATTTTTGGAGTGCCAAGGAAGCCGTTACCAACGCCCTGAAAGCAGATTATGACTGCCTTGATGTGCAGTATCGGCGGGTGCAACTCAGTATCCGCGAAAACAATATGGATAGCAGAGAGTTAAAACAACTGCGCTCTATGATTATAGGCCAAAAAGATATATTTATTCGCGCCCTTCTTGACCCATCACTCGTCTCGGCCCAGGGGGTATTAAATGAAGCCCTTAGTAAGCAATTTAAAACCATCGCCTTCGATGCCGACCATAATCTGCAAGAAGCCGAAGAAGAGGTAAAGAGGCTGGCAATATGGTTAGAACCAGGGGATAAACGAAAAGCAGAGAACCATAAATCTATCGAGTCTCTCCAGGAACAAATAGGTAAAAAAAGTTATTTTCACAAACTCGATGTCTCCGAAAAGAGTAATGGCCTCTTTTTCACCTGTCGCCGCCTGCGTAAAGCACTGGCCGACCAACTCAGCTACGAACTGGCGCGCTACCATAGACAACTGGACGGTTACTATAAATTCTGGAAGAGATACCCCTACAAGAGATTAGATAAGAACTTCTACCCTGCCGTTATCCAAACATTAAACCAGTGCCGAAAATCCATAAAACTCCTCAAGGAGAACAGCGGAAGAGCCACCAAGGAGGCCATCAGCCTCGCACGCCAGGTAACGACAGGCTACCAGACCACCAAAAAAGAATACGGTCGCCTCCTCCTTATTCGCACGATCATGAACGGCTTGCGGATCTTTGCCAAAAAACTGCTGATCTGTGAATCGGCAGGTATCCTTGTCATGCTCCTGCTCTTTCCAGCCATCAATGCCACCCTGGGCGACACGCCATCCTTCGACTGGCTGATCCAACTCACCACGGACAGGGGGATTCAGAAAAAGGGTATCCTCCTGACATCGTTATTTATGGCACCATTTATCGCCCTGGCCTGGACCCTTGTCGAATTGCAACGGGAATGATTGTTGAGAAGTGAGAAAGCATAAAAAAAGAGCTGATCGGCGCAAGGCCAATCAGCTCTTTTTTTATGCATAAACTACCAGGACTCTGCTTAGAAACGTACGTCCATAAGCATGTAGATATTGTCCATGGTGGGATCCAGGTTAGAATCACTAAACTTCAGCGGCTTAAAACCAGCCTGGCCTGAACCGGTGTAATCATATTCAATATAGGTGTAGCCTGCTCTAAAGAACAGATTACGGCTTACAGGCTGAATATAGTAGAGTTCATAGGCATCACCACGGGTGGCAAGCTTATTATACAGCTCGTTGGAACCAGCCGTCATACTGAAATGATAGCGACTTCCGTGGTTGTACTCAAAACCAAGCTTGGGATTATTCAGCGCCTGACTAGGAATCTCATAACGACCGCCAACTAGTACCGACCAACCGGTGTTGGATGTGTCATCGCCATTGGTCAGAAAACTCACATTAGATACTAGGGAATTATCCTCGGGATCTGTTTCAATCAAAGAACCAGACACATAGAGATCAAGCCCGGAACTAGCAATATCGGCGGCCTGAAAATGCAAGCCATAGAAATCCGCATCACCCAGAGTAACACCATCATATCCCGATGGAGGAGTCACTTCCATTTCAGTCATATTTGCTGGCATATCAAAGACATGGGCATAACTAAAGACCATTAAACTCTTATTGACTCCGGGAATCTGCGATTCCATAAAGGCCGCAAAGATATTTGAATCTTTGGTATCCTTATGATCAATAATAGAGTTATCAGTGGTATTCACATCAGAATGATAGATCTTACCATAGGCCAGACGCAGACCACCGTTTTTCAACCCGGTCATATTCTCCAGACCAAGGGTGGCGACGATACCATCTGTCTCACCATCAAAGAAGATGGCAGGATAGGTGGATTGACGCTTACGATTCTCCTTAAATTCAACCGGTGGTCCCTCGGTGGAGGGGTGACGACCAACTGTAATCGCAAGTGGAATCGGGAACCCTTGGGGAATCCAGTCAACATAGAAACGATCAAGCTTCAAGGTGTCGTCACCTAAGGCATGAACCGCATTACCATCGTTATACATATTGGTGACGGTGTTGGTATCATGGTCACCCCAGGCGTGGTACACCGCCATCCGCCCATGAAACTTCAAGGACTTGGAGATATTGGCATCCATATTCAAACGGAAACGGTTGGTGAACAGATTATCCTTATGCTCGGTACCACGAACTGTCTGGGTTCCTGTTGTATAATCTGTAACCCGCAGATCCTTATACTTAAAAGAATCATAGCGCAGACGATACTCACCACCAAAGTTGATGCGATCTTTCAGGGTTTTGGTCTCAACCTGATCCAGGGTGTCGTAAATATTGTTTACGTCGTTTTGCAGCTTATTGATCCGGGTATCATCGGAGCCGGCAGGTGCGGCAGGCCGTGATGCAGGACGGGCTGAAACAGGGCGTCCCTCAAGGGTATTCACCCTATTTTGCAGAGCATCAAGCTTCTTCAAAATAGCTCGATAATCATCCGCTGGGATACGAACCATGTCTCCGGCTCCGGCACCACTTGCTATGCCAGTCCAAAGCAACATCGCTCCTGCGGTTAATAATACTTTTTTCATTATTCTTCCTCCTCCTCGCTTTACTTCGGAATAACAGCAACAGCAGGCTGATCACTATCAGCCGCATGATCTTTTAAGTATTCAACAATTGCAGCCAAATCATCACCGCTAACGGTTGCTGAAAAATCCACAGGATGTCTTCCTCGTTTAAAATACTTTCCCCAAACCACAGATGCCTTGTCAGCAGGGTTGACAGGTGTTGCCTGCCCACCCTTAACGTGACATGATCCACATTTCGCCAGAAACACGGATGAGCCATCATCAGCCATTGCTGAAGGTGCTAGTATTGCCAAGGACAACACCACACTCAGAGCCAGACTCCTCTTCATACTTCCCCCCCTTTCAGGTTCTTTTTTCTCTTATCGCGCCCCCAATGGGCCAAACTAAACTCAGTAGCTATTTCCATACCAAATAACCAACTTAAGGTAAAAGCCTAGTAAAATCTATAGCATACCCATACCGGTTTATCGAGTTTTTACTAAAAGAATTCCCCGTGAAACAAATCAGGAATGATGACCGTCGCCACCACCCATTAGCCCCGCCAAATCAGCAACATAGCTCTGCAACTGCGTAGCCTGGGAGCGCAGGGTATCGGCGCTTGCCGCAAGTTCTTCTGAATTTGCCACATTTTCCTGGGTCACCTTATCTACAGAATATACCGCCCCTTTGATACGATCAACCCCTGTGGCCTGCTCTGTGGTAGACACCGTGATTTCAGTAATCATAGTGCCAACTTTATTCACCGCAGCAATAACATCCTGGTAACTCTCCGAGACAAGGGTCGCTACATCCGCCCCATCCTTGATGATTGAGGTCTGGCCATCGATAAGATCGGTGGACGAATTAGAGGCCTCGGCGGTGCGCTGAGCCAGGCTCCTAACCTCTTCAGCCACCACCGCAAATCCGGCTCCGGCCTCACCGGCCCGGGCCGCTTCCACCGCAGCATTCAGGGCCAGGAGATTGGTCTGAAAGGCAATTTGCTCGATGGTGTTGATGATCTTGGTGGTTTCCTGATTGGCATCCGAGATTTCTGTCATAACGCCATTGAGCCTGGTCAATTGGCCTGTGGCCTCATCAACAATGGCCTTTGTCTTGGTCATCAGTAGCTCCACCTGCTGGGCATTATCTGCCGTACTTTGCGTTGTCGTACTCACCTCCTCAAGGGAACTTGAAATATCATACACCGCCCCGGCCTGACTTTCCGAACCATCGGCAAAGGACATTGAGGTGGAGCTCATGGAGCCTGCCGCCTCTGTCAGATCAACAGCGCTCTCCTGAAGTCCGGCAATAATATTCCCCAGAATAACCAGAATATGGCGCACCAGAAAAATCGTCAGCAAAAGACCAAGGACAATGGCGACCGCAGAGGCAGCACCAATAAGGTAGCCTGCCATGGCAACCTCTTCTTCCGTTTTTTGCCGTGTGTCGGATAAAACATTACGGGTGGATTCTATGGAGTCTTGCTGAAACCTGACAAGCACTGCCAGACCGGTCTCCAGTTTCTGTTTAATATCAGACTGGAGCTTTGAGTAAACGGCGATATAGCCCAGCCATAAATCCCAATAGTCTTCGAGGGCAAAACGCAGATCCTTACTGGTTGCCATTTGGGTTAGCGCCTCAAACTCCTGATCAATATCCTTCTTTTTTCTAAGGGAAGGGGCCTGCATATCGTTAGCAACCGCATCCACCAAACGGATAAAACGCTGGAGCATAACAGGCGTCATTTCACTGTTTAAACCGAGCACCTCTGACACGGTACCGGCCACCGACTTGCGCTGATTCTTCAAACTCTCAAAACGCGCCGTGGCGGCCTCAACCAGTTTTTTTATGCGCACTCCAGCCTGCTGTGCCTCCGTACCATTGTCAAGCGTGGCAAGAACCCGTTCAAGCTCGGTAAGGGCAATATTCGCCTTAAGTAGATCAGCCTTGCTGGCCGTAAAAAAATAGCGACTGGCATCCTGCTGAACCCTACTAATGAGATAGGCCATGGAAATTTCAGATTCAAGACTCTGCTCGGCCGTATCAGCAATACCCGACACAGCAAGTATAACCCGGTTAAAACTAAAATAGGCAAAGGCCGAAACAGCCAGAAGGAAACAGATAATAACCAGGGGTGGGGCGGCAATCTGAAATTTTAGAGAAATAGGTTTCTTACGCTCAGGTGGCACAGGGCCATCATCAAAACCGGCAAATTCATCGGAAGAATTAGTTACTGGAGCCAAGGGATAGTTATTTTTAGACATATTCATTTCCTTTTTCAAATTTCGCCTGGACGACCCAGAAACATACATAATACTCGCCAGATTATTATCCCCCAAAAATGGCCTTTAGTCCACCCGAAAAACGGCCAGCAGTTACTTCAGGAGCTTTGCCATCTTCGAAAGCAGAACGTCCCTGACAATTGGTTTGGTGACATATTCATCCATCCCGGCCGCAAGACACCGCTCCCGATCCCCCTTCATGGCATGGGCGGTGAGGGCAATAATCGGAATCTTCCCCTTGCCAGCCTCAAGCTCACGAATCTTCTGTACTGCGCCATAACCATTTAGCTCCGGCATCTGAATATCCATCAAAATCAGATCAAAGGGTTCCTTCTGAAAACTCTCAACCGCCTCAAACCCATTACTTACAAGGGTAACAGCCACCCCCTCCTGCTTAAGCACCAGATCAATCAAGGTTTGATTAATCAATTCGTCCTCGGCAACCAGAACCCGAACAGTCCGCCCCAACATCTCCGTAAAGGTTTGCGAAGCCCCGACATCATCGGCCAGGACAATACAGGAATCAGTGCCAATCCCCATGACACAGGTAAACCAGAACAGCGTTCCGGAGTCAACATCACTCTCAAGGCCAATCTCCCCACCCATTAGGCGTACAAGACTCTCAGCAATGGACAGCCCAAGGCCTGTCCCCCCAAATCTCCTAGTATGGGAGGAATCCGCCTGACTAAATGACGAGAAAACTACATCCTGTTTCTCTGGCGGAATACCAATACCAGTGTCAGCAACCTCAAAACGTATCACCACTTCAGAGTCATCCCGCAACTCCACCGCCGATACGCGCACCGACACCAGGCCTTCATGGGTGAACTTCAAACTATTTGACACCAGATTACTGATAATCTGAAACAACCGGTTAGGGTCACCAATAAGAACCGCAGGAACATCAGTCCCAACAGAGCAGCTCAGGGTCACCCCCTTTTCCCTGGCCATACCAGTAAATAGATTCAGGAGTTCATCCACGGTATCCTGCATCTTAAAACAGATCGACTCAAGCTCTAGTTTCCCCGCCTCAATCTTGGAGAAATCAAGAATATCATTGATAATTGCCAGAAGTCTAACCGCAGACGACCTAACCATAGCAAGCTTCTGCTCGGCATCCTCACCCAGACCAGCGCCAAGGAGCAAATCTGTCATGCCCATAATCCCGTTCATGGGCGTCCTTATTTCATGGCTCATATTCGCCAGAAACTCACTCTTAATCAAAGAAGCCTGTTCAGCCGACTCTTTTGCCTGCCTGAGTGATTCACTGTCCTGAAAAGATTGAATCGCGTAACCGGCAGCACCAGCCATATTCTCCAGAACATTTTCTTCCTCAAATGAAATGGTGTGACCGCTGTAAAAGCCTATAATTCCTATGGATTCACCATTAATGCGGCGCATACGACAGCCACTGAAATCTTGCACCTTACGCTGTAAAAACCAGCCGAAATCGATATCAAATAGCTCAGAATCAATATCGTGAAGTAACATCTTTTTATTGTCTCCGGTTGGTGCAAGCTCACCGATTTGTCCGTGTCCCAAGGGATATCTCGGCCAAATAAGGGGACACATCAACTGCGAGTGTTCACTGACAAGGTGCAAACAATCAACCTTACCTGTACAGTTTTCCCGCAGACGATGGGGACAATAAAGACAACGATCACCGGGGGCAGTTAACCAAACCTGGCATAACTCAAGTTCAAAGATATCAACGGCCGAGCGTGTTATTTCAAACAACTGCTCGCTTAAGGTGGCCAGAGGATAGAGCCTGTCATGGAGATCATTCAGCCCCTGCTTCCACCAGAGTGATTTTTGCTGAATATCTTCAATCCGTTTGCGCTTGCTAATATCGCGAATAATCCCTTGTAACGCCGTGCCACCAAGATATGGAATGGTTGAAAGTGTCACCTCTGCTGGAAAAAGAGTGCCGTCCTGTTTGCGGTGTTGCCACTCAAAACGGTGGGTTCCCTTTTGTAACACCGTTTTGAGCCGTATCCCGGCAAGATCAAGAGAGCGCTGACCATTGGGCTGCATGGCAGGGGATAAATCTTCAATACTTTTGGTGCATAGTTCACTGGCATCAGCATAGCCAAATAACTCTGCGGCCGCAGGATTACAATCAACAACCCTCTGCGCCCTGACAAGAATAATAGCCTCGGACTCAGAGTCAAACATGGTGCGGAACATCGTAGCTCTTTCCGTCAAACTATCCTGGGTCTCCACCTGGGATGTGACATTGATAGCCACTCCCTGGAACCCCTGAAACAGGCCGGCGTGGTAGATCGGCTCACCACTTAGAGACAGCCACACCGGCGCTCCGTCACGATGTCTATACATCAAAACAAGTTGCGAAAATCGCTCTGCCTGCAGAAAAAAATCTTCCACCTCACCTAAACAATCGCGAAACTTTACATCCTGCAGATCCGCAAACTGTTTTTTGCCAATAAGCTCCTCCGGAGTATAGCCAAGAACCTTGGCAACCCCAGGCAGTACCTTGGTAAAAAGGCCAAGATCGGAAACCTGCCAGAAGAAAAGACCTGCAAGAGACGACACAGACTCCATATCAATACCACCACAACACTTTTGTGGTGACTCTACTTTCTCTGCCATATTTTATGCCCCTATTCCATCTAAAACCAGCATCATAATAATCAATAGTAATGGTATCACAGGCCCTCACACCTCCCCAAACTCTTTTCAGCGGAAATATACAAAGTCGCCAGACAGACAAGAACTTAATTTAACCCACAAAAAAGCTGGCATTTTTCGTAAAGACTATTTAAATAGCTCCTTACAACTTAACGAAACCTGATCAAGGTGTCATGTTTACATAAAAACATGATGAAAAGGGAATACGGTGCAAATCCGTAACGCTGGACCAGCGCTGTAAGCGGGGACTGGGTCACCACGAAGCCACTGTCTATAAGGATGGGAAGGCGGTGAATCTGGAATGATCCGCAAGTCAGAAGACCTGCCATGGCGAGGTAAAGAGGAATGATCGTCCACATCAGTCCGTATGGAGAAATCCATGCGGATTTTTTTATGCCCAAACAATTTAAGGAAACACTCATGAAAACTCAACTTGAACTGGCCCGCGAGGGCGTTATCACCAAAGTTATGCAACAGGTCGCAGAAAATGAAGTTTTCAGCCCTGAATCAATCCGTGACAAAGTCGCCATGGGGGAAGTCGTCATCCCCAACAACCCCAACCGCCCCCTCCAAAAAGCCGTTGGTATCGGCATGGGCCTGCGTACCAAGATAAACGCCTCCATTGGCACGTCCTCTGATATCCACGATATTGAGCTTGAAAAACGCAAGGCCATCATTGCTGAAAAGGAAGGGGCCGATACCCTGATGGAACTCTCCACCGGAGGCGATCTCGATAAAATTCGCAGGGAGATCCTTGGTTGCTGTAACCTGCCCATTGGTAATGTGCCACTCTACCAGGCCTTTAACCATTATTCGCGCAAGTACAAGAACCCCAACAAACTCGACCCAGAATATCTGTTTGACCTGATTGAAAAACAACTGGCTGACGGCTTGTCGTTTATGGCAATCCATTGTGGAATCAATCGTTTCTCCATCGAGCGTCTGCGTAAGCAGGGGTTTCGTTATGGTGGTCTGGTTTCCAAAGGCGGCACCTTTATGGTGTCGTGGATGGAGCATAATAATTGTGAAAACCCTCTGTATGAACAATTCGACCGGGTCTGCGAACTGATGAAAAAGTACGATGCCGTGCTTTCTCTTGGCAACGGTATCAGAGCTGGGGCCATCCATGACAGCCACGACAGGGCCCAGATGGCGGAGATGATTATCAACTGCGAGCTTGCCGAACTTGGTCGTGAAATGGGGTGCCAGATGATGGTGGAGGGCCCAGGTCATGTGCCACTGGATGAGATTGCTGGTAATATCATGCTGGAAAAACGGATGAGCGGCAACGCCCCCTATTACGTTCTCGGGCCACTGCCTGCCGATTGTGGGGCCGGTTATGACCATATCACCGCTGCCATCGGGGCTGCGACTTCGGCCCGGCATGGGGCAGATCTAATCTGCTACATCACCCCGGCTGAACATCTGGCCCTGCCCAACGAAGAGGATGTTCGGGAAGGTGTACGCGCCACCAAACTTGCCGCCCACATCGGCGATATTGCCAAATACCCTGAGCGCCGCGAACGTGAAAAGCAGGTGGCCCTTGCAAGACGTGATATGGCCTGGGATGACCACTTTAAGGGGTTGTTATTTCCTGAAAAAGCAGCGGAAATCCGTAAAGACCGCACCCCTGGCAATAGCAAGACCTGCACCATGTGTGGTGATTTCTGCGCCATGGAACGGGGCCACTCCCTGTTCAAGGATGACATAAAAGGCGACAAGATTCGCAAGGTAACGACAGAAGATTAAGGCTTTTTCTAAAAGAAGTTGAGAGGCAGGTAGTTTTCTTATTTCTCAAACCCTTACGTCTCAACTTCTCCAAATTGCCACAAGGAGCGGATCCCACCAATTTTCTGTTTTGGTTTCTGCTTACATAGGATATATTTTGGGACATCAAATTAACTTTTGTTGAACTTCCAACATCGAGGTAAGCGCAGACTCCGACGTCCAACGTCGAATGATGTACTTTTGTCACTGCGCCTCCTTATTCAACGTTGGAAGTTGAACGTTGAACGTTCTTTTAACTAAGGAGCATCTATCATGAGCCGTCCACTTGCCATTGTTATTGCCACCACAAATCAGGGGAAATTAAAGGAATTTCGGGAGTTATTAAAGGATCAACCCATTGAGATCCTGTCCCTTGCTGACTTTGGCCCCATCCCTGAGGTTATTGAAGATGGTGAAACCTTTGACGATAATGCCTACAAAAAGGCCCTGTTCACCGCCAAGGTACTGGGGCTTCCAGCCATTGCTGATGATTCCGGCCTGACGGTTAAGGCTTTAGATGGAAAACCGGGAGTCTACTCGGCCCGCTTTGCCGGAGAGGATGCCAGCGACCAGGATAATATTGACAAGCTACTTCGAGATATGGAGGGGGTCGGCAACCGTAAGGCCGCCTTTATGTGTGTCCTCTCCCTGGCGGTGCCTTCTGGCCCCGCTTTGACCTATGAAGGGATGTGTGAAGGCGAAATTCTCCGCACACAAAAAGGTGATGCTGGCTTTGGCTATGACCCTGTCTTTTTCTCGCCAGAGCTTGGCAAAACCTTTGCTGAAGCTGACATGGCAGAAAAAAACAAGATCAGCCACCGGGGCAGGGCCCTGGCTGAAATGAACAGTGAATTTGCCAATGTTTTAAAATGGCTTAAGCAACGCCTTCTTGAAGAAAAACCGGAGAAACCGGACGAAAGTCAGTTTATGCACAATGACTGGTCCGAACCAATTATGGTGAAAAAGGTGTAAATATTCACCGTCTTAATTTAAATGAACGAAAATATGAATTATAGTTTCGCCTCTGTTAATCCCGAGTAAGAATTGCAGAAGGTAGAAAAGATAAAGAATAGTGAATACCACCCAACTTCAGCCTGCTAGAAAAAACAGGGCAACTAGATATTTTTTCTAACCACGAAGATGTTAGAAAAAAAGAAAGGAATCTCTCTCGCCCAACTCTCGTTAATCATTAAAACCAACCCGCTCAATCAGGCGACGAATCACCTTGCGCGATTCGAGGCCAAGATGGGGAACTTCGAAGCCGGTATCAAAAAAATCGGGATTTATGTCGTTGGCCGACCAGACACTTCTGGCCTCAAAGACCAGTTCACCTTCATGGAAGAACCCCTCCGGTAAAACAAGCCTGAGCATCAGGGTTTGATTGCGAGAAATCGGGCTGCGACTGACAATCTTGCA
>JAJRUT010000020.1 GCA_024277655.1 Deltaproteobacteria bacterium
AATGGCCTTGGATGCATCACTCACTGACTCGGTCATTTTTGTGATACCTGCGGCAACGCTGTTGATGTTTTCTGAAATATCCAGACTGGTAACTGATTGTTCCTCGACGGCTGCGGCAATGGTGGACACAACGTTATTCACATCTGAAATAACCTGTTTAATGGTGGATATTTCCTCAATGGTTGCCTGGGTGGCGGTGTGTATGGCCTCTACTTTTTTGCTGATGTCCCCTGTGGCGGTACTGGTCTGGGAGGCCAGGGTCTTTACCTCGTTTGCCACAACGGCAAAGCCTTTGCCAGCCTCTCCGGCCCGGGCAGCCTCAATGGTGGCATTTAAGGCCAGAAGTTTAGTCTGGTCAGAGATATCAGAGATGACTCCGATAACCTTATTGACCTCTTCTGCTGCCTGGCCAAGGGTGGCCACACGTTCGGTGGCATTGGTAACAGCGTCTGAGGCCTGGTTCGCCACCTCCCTTGCCCGTTCAGCATTTTCAGCAATCTCGGTGATGGTTGAGGTCATTTCGTCCGACGATGAGGTGACGGTGTGCAGGTTTTCAGCCGATTGATATGCATTTGTGGATATGTCGGCCATGGCCTTGTTGACCTGTTCCGCTTCATGGGCAATAGAGGAGAGATTTCTTTCCATTTCCGTGGTGGAGCTATCAACCTCGGCAGTCTGGTTTGCCATCTCGGTTGCTGTGTCACGCATGGCTTTAGCAAGCTCTCCGAGCTCGCTGGATGAGAGGTTCATGCTGGCAGCACTCCCCATGACGGTGGCAAATATGTTGGCAAGGGATGTTTGCATGGTGGCTATCGCTCGCAGGATGGGGATGGTAGAATCTTTGGTGGTTATTTTGCTAAAATTACCATCCGTAACTTCTCCCAGGAGGTTCTCGGCCTCATTTAGTGCTGATGTAGCTCTACCGAAATGAAAATTTAACATCGTATCTCCTTAATTTAACAGGCAAAAAAGATCAGCTTTCAGGTTAGGGTAACAACCATAGGAGTCTGTCGGACTTAGAGAATCGTAACGAAAGTTTGAGAAATAGAGACCATATTGTCATGTGTTTGAGGCTAATAGCTGGGCTATTTAACGAAAAGACATGGGGGTATGGGCCTATTTGTCAAATTTGCAGTAGGTTTTGCCTAAGTCCGACAGACTCCTAGGGTTGATTATAGTTAAAAAATGAAATGGCAAGCAAGTATCTTTTGTTACTTTAAAAAATGACGGGAGTGCAGTATATATGGACTTTGCCTCAGTGGTCGTTAAATGGTGTCCTCAGGGCAGTCGTGTAACGGCGAGGTTACTTTACATAAAAGCGTTTTTTCTCTAATCGGGGGTCTGTATTCTCTTACGATGATAACATTATGTTTTATAATGTTTTTTTTATAATTTCAGGAGGTAGTACAATGGCAGGATGTGGCAGTGGTTCCAGTTGTGATAGTGGTAGTTGCGGGTCGGTGGATGCAAAGATTGCCCAGCAGGACATGGCGATTTCGTCATCCCTTGACCGGATTAAAAACAAGGTTCTGGTGATGTCTGGAAAGGGCGGGGTTGGCAAGTCAACCGTGTCGGTGAATATGGCCCTTGGCCTGGCTAATCGTGGGTATAAAGTTGGTCTGATGGATGTTGATCTCCATGGCCCCGATGTTTGCCGGATGCTCAATCTGACCAGCCGTTTAATGGATGCCGATGTTAAGAAAGATGGTTTACTTCCTCCCATGCAGGTTGGTGAGAATCTCAAGGTGATCTCCCTTGAGTATATGATGGAGGATCGTGATGCCCCGGTGATCTGGCGTGGCCCCATGAAGGTGCAGGCTATCCGTCAGTTTATCGCTGATATGGACTGGGGTGATCTTGATTATCTGATCATCGATGCGCCTCCGGGAACCGGTGATGAGCCTTTGACGGTTGCCCAGACTATTTCTGATGCCTGTGCCGTGGTGGTAACAACACCCCAGCAGGTTGCCCTTGCCGATGTGCGTAAGTCATTAAACTTCTGCAAGCAACTTGAAATGGACGTTGTTGGCATCGTTGAGAATATGTCAGGATTTGTCTGCCCAAAATGTAGTGAAACCGTAGAGATCTTTAAGTCAGGTGGTGGTCAGGAGATTGCGGATGATTTCAACCTGCGCTTCCTTGGCAAGGTTCCCCTTGATCCACGGGTTGTTATCGGTGGTGACGATGGCACACCTTTTCTTTCCTCCGATAGCGATTCCCCCGCCACTAAAGCTTTTCAAGGGGTAGTGAGCATGGTTGAACAGGTTCTCTCCAAGAAGAAGGTGGAACTGCCAATGGCAGATATGGGTTCCTCCTGTGGTTGTGGTGGAAAATGCAATCCTGATACCTGTGACTGTTAATTTCTCAACTTTCCCACTTGCTGTATAGGCCGGTTATTGTGAGGTTGTTTGCGAGTAAAGGCAAAATCTCTTATTTTAAATTCAGGATTCAGAAGCCAGGATTCAGTAGAATGGCAAGAAAACATGTTGTGCTGAATCCTGAATTTAAATAATATTTCACATTTACAAGAGCATAAAACGACGATAACCCATCAATATAGCACAAGTGGGAAAGTTGAGTTGATTTAAAAGGTTAAAATATAGGGGTGGGGTAGGGCTTCTGCAACTTTTAGCCTTTGATCTTTTACCTTTAAGTACGAAAGGAATATTAATGATTATCAAACAAAAAACGGTAGGCTCCATGGCGGTCTGCTGCTACGTCCTTGGTTGTGAAGAGACAAAAAAGGGTGTTGTGATTGATCCTGGCGGTGATGAGTCTACCATCCTGCAGATAGTAGAAAAGGCAGGACTGGATATTGAATATATTATTGCCACCCATGCCCATCCCGATCATGTCTGTGGCAATAAGCGTATTCAGGATGAGACAGGCGCTAAAATTATCATGCATGCCGATGAGGCAGAATGGATTGGTAAGGCCGATGTTAAGCAGTATTTTGCTATGCTTGGTTTGGCCTTTTCCCCTCCAGCCGATATGCTTGTTCATGACGGTGATACCATCACCTTTGGCAAGCAGTCTCTGGAAGTCTTTCATACACCGGGCCATACCCCTGGAGGCATCTGCCTGTATAACGGCACAGACGTGTTTACCGGCGATACCCTCTTTGTTGGAGCCATTGGTCGGACTGATTTTCCCGGTGGCAGTATGAGTGCTTTTATGCAATCCATCCGCGAGAAACTGCTGGTCTTGCCCGATGACACTGTGGTGTGGCCAGGCCATGGGTATGGCGGTTCACGTTCCACTATCGGTGAAGAAAAAAGATCTAACCCTTACATCTCCGGAGCCTGATATGCGGGAGATTGTGCTCGGAACAGCCGGTCATGTTGACCATGGCAAAACCAGTCTGGTTCGCGCCCTCACGGGTATTGAAACAGATCGCCTTAAAGAGGAGCAGAAACGTGGCATCACCATTGAACTTGGTTTTGCCTTCCTTGATCTCCCCTGTGGTCATCGCGTCGGTCTGGTGGATGTTCCCGGTCATGAAAAATTTGTAAAGAACATGGTGGCTGGTGCCGCTGGTATTGATTTTGTTATCTTTGTTGTTGCGGCTGATGAGGGCATTATGCCCCAGACCACAGAGCATTTTGAGATCTGTCGCCTCCTTGGGGTTGAGCGGGGTATTATTGTTCTCACCAAGGTTGATATGGTGGAGTCTGACTGGCTTGAGATGGTAACAGAAGAGGTGCGGGACTATTTTGTCGGCACCTTTCTTGAGGAGGCGGAGCTTGTTGCCGTTTCTTCGACCACCGGTGCTGGGATGGATGATCTCAAAGCCAGGATTGATACCCTGGTCAAGGGGTTTTCTTTTGCGGAAACCTACGGCCCTTTTCGTTTGCCCGTTGACCGGGTTTTTTCCATGAAGGGCTTTGGTGCGGTGGTAACTGGTACTTCTTTGACCGGTCGAATTAAACTTGGGGATGATGTTGAACTATTCCCCAAGTCTCTCTTCGGTAAGGTGCGCGGTATTCAGTCCCACGGTGAGACGGTGGATATGGTTGAGGCTGGAAAGCGTACGGCTATTAATGTTCAGGGTGTTTCCCAGGATGAAATCGAGCGGGGCAATCAACTTATTACCCCTGGCTGTGTTGAGTCCTCCTATATGTTTGATGCTAGGTTCTCCTATCTATCATCCAGAGAGAAGCCCCTGAAGAATAGAACCAGGGTGCGGGTTCATATCGGTTCGGCCGAGATCATGGGGCGGGTTGTCCTGCTTGATGATGAGACACTGGCCCCAGGCAGTGAGGCCAATATCCAGATTCTCCTTGAAGAACCGTGTGGCTGCTGGCCCAAGGATCGCTATGTGGTGCGCAGTTATTCTCCGGTTGCCACCATCGGCGGTGGAGTTGTCTATGGCACCTCGCCCCGGAAACGTAAACGGTTTAAGCCTGAAAATAATGATGTCTTTGCGATTTATGAACGGGACGATCTGGAGGAGATTTTTCTCCTTCGCCTCAAGGAGAGTGGTTTTTCTGGACTGACCCAGGTAGAGCTTGGGGTAAAATGTGGTCTGTTTGGCAAGAAACTTGATAAGGCGTTGCAACGGCCCATCTCCGGACGCAGGATTATTGTCGTTGATTCTGATTCACGTCTTATGGTCAGTGGTGAGAATTTTGAGTTATTGTCAGCAAAGATCATTGCTTTACTAACGGAGTATCATACGCAGAACCCCCAAAAGCCAGGTCTTGACAAGGAAGAGTTACGCTCCAGGGAGTTTGGCTATTTAAATGGCAGGATTTTTCGGACGCTTCTGGTCAGTCTTGTTAAACAGAAATTGATTCATGTTGAAGATGCCATGCTTCGTCTCTTTGACCATAAGGTGGTCTTTTTAGCTGATGAGTCTAAGACCCAGGATGAGTTGTTACAGTTTTATCTTGCCGGTGGGTTGAAAACACCAACCATCAAAGAGGCCTATGCCCGTTTCCCAAAACTTGAGCCGGCCTTTATTAAAGATATGCTTATGGTGCTTGTGTCCCGCAACGATATGGTCAAGGTGAATGAGGATCTGTATTTTAGCACCATGGTTCTGGAGCAGTTAAAGACGGATCTTTATGAATTTATTCAGCGTGAGGGCGATATTGATGCCCCACGTTTTAAAGAACTCACCGGACTCACCCGTAAGTTTTCCATCCCCTTGCTTGAATATTTCGATAAAGAAAAACTGACCCTGCGGGTTGGTGATAAGCGGATATTACGGGAAAAGCGAACATAGCTTTTTGTAAACCCGCATTCGCGGTTAGTTGGTTGTAAGATTTACAGAGTATAAAATTTTCATATAAGCACATGGAGTTTCTCCCATCGCAAATATTTATGGTAATACCTCCGGTTTAAAGACCGCGCAATTAAAGCGTCTGGAGCGGTGCGCTTCAAGGCGTATCGATCCCGCCGAAGTGGTGAGTCCTGAGCTTGCCAGGGAAATGGCTGAGCTTTCTGCTGAGTTTAATCGTCAGGTGGGGGTGCTTATTTCCCGGAGTGGGGCGGTGGAGCTTGTGATTGTTGGCGACCATCGCCATATTATGATCCCTGATCTTGGTCTTGGCCGTACCGTGGGCGGGCGTTTGAAGGGGTTGCGTTGCGTTCACACCCATCTCACCCGTGAGAAGATCAGTCAGGATGACCTGATGGATCTACTCTTTCTCAGGCTTGATCTTATGGGGGTATTGCAGGTTAAAGATGGCCTGCCTGACACCCTTCTCTCTGTGCATCTTAATCCAAGCTCTCAAGGTGGGGAGGATTTTGGTTATCTGGCCGCTGTCCATCCGGCCAATCAGACTGGTGATATCCGGCAACTCATTGACTCTCTGGAGCAGGAATTTACCCGCTTAAAACCTTTGAAAGAAGTGGATAAGGGGCGTGATCGGGCTATTTTAATTAGTGTGACGAGCCGCAGCAAGGCTGAGGCCAGTGATTCCATGGATGAGCTTAAAGAACTGGTACGTTCAGCGGATGTGACGGTGCTTGAAACGGTGATTCAAAGGCGTCACAAGATCAATCCTAAATTTATTCTTGGCACCGGTAAGCTTAGCGAAATTATGCTCATGGCATTGCGTCACCATGCCAATCTTCTTATTTTTGATCAGGAACTAAACCCCTCCCAGGTTAATTCCATCACTAAACACACCGAAATGCGGGTGGTGGATCGTTCCCAGCTGATTCTTGATATTTTTGCCAGAAGGGCCCTTAGCAGGGAGGGGCGTTTGCAGATCGAGATGGCCCAGCTAAAATATCTGCGGCCGCGCCTTGGCTTGCGGGATGATTCCCTGTCACGTCTTACCGGTGGCATCGGTGGGCGTGGCCCTGGTGAGACCAAACTTGAAATTGATCGTAGGCGGATTAACGACCGTTTGGCGCGTCTTGCCAAGGAACTAAAAAAAATAGGCCGGGAGCGTTTTCACCGGCGTTCACGAAGGCGTAAAAAGAACCTGCCAGTGATGAGTCTTGTGGGTTACACCAATGCCGGGAAATCTACTCTGCTTAATGCCCTTACGAGGAGCAAGATTTTGGCCGAGGATAAACTCTTTGCCACCCTGGATCCCACCTCAAGGCGACTACGTTTTCCTGAGGACGTTGAGGTGATTATCACCGATACTGTGGGGTTTATTCGTCACTTGCCAGACGAGTTAATGCAGGCCTTTAAGGCCACCCTTGAAGAGTTGCATGAGGCAGATCTCCTGCTGCATGTGATAGATATATCAAATCCCCAGTTTGAGCGGCATATGCAGGTGGTTGATGATATTTTAAGGGACCTTGATCTTTCCCATATTCCTGTTCTCCGGGTGTTTAACAAGATTGACCGCCTGGAACCATCCTTTGTGGAAGACCAGTTGCGGATATATGAGGGCGTGGCGGTAAGTGCCATCCAGCCTGAGACATTCACGGCCTTTATGCATGAATCACAACTGCGGGTGCTAAAAGAGTGGGGGCGGGGCGAGGCATGAAACGAACTGTTGGCCTTTTCCTTCTCCTGTTGTTTTTCTGTCCGCTCTCCAGTTGGGCCAGGCAGGAGGTGCGGGTTGTTGACTCCTTTGTGATTAACTCCCAGACCGAGCTTCTTCTCTTTTTTGGTTTAAACGGTAGCTTTTCTCCGCAGATGGAGCAGGGCATAAAGAACGGTATTCCCGTGGCCTTCACCTTCTTTGTGGAACTTCTTGAACAGCAGCAAGGTCAACCTCTTGTGCCACTTCTCAGCAAAAGTTTCAGGCATACTATCACCTACGATACCCTGAAAGATCGGTATAAGGTCATCCTGTCAGAGCGTAATGATCAGCAAGTCATTTATGAAGATTTTGCCAGAGCCAGGTATCGGATGGCGGTGGTTTCTGACTTTGTGGTGATTTCCCTTGCCAGCTTAAAGCCCCAGGCAAGCTATACGGTGCGAATTAAATCGGCGCTCGCAAAGACAAATCTTCCTGGTGAAGTAAATGAAATGGTAACCCTGCTTAAACTCTGGGATTTTGAGACCAGTTGGCAGGAATTCTCATTTGCTGTTCCCAAGGCAATCCCAATTGCTGGAGGATCGCAACCATGAGTTCCCACGCAGCAGACCAGAAAAAGCAGCGGGCGCTTAAGAAGAGGCGGATTGGCTGGGTTATTTTGGTGGCCGTGCTACTGATGGTGGGCTTTACCTATCTTGAAACCAGGGTCGTTACTCTCGGTACGGTTGAGTTCCCTGTGAGTGGCAATGTGTTGATGTATGTTCTCATCAACTTCAATATTATTCTGCTGCTACTTATTGTTTTTCTTGTTCTGCGTAATCTGGTGCAACTTATTTTTGATCGCAAGCGCCGGGTGCTTGGTACCAGACTGCGGACCAAACTTGTTATTTCCTTTGTGTCGATGTCCCTCATCCCCACCGGAATTTTATTCTTCATGGCTCTGCAGTTTGTCTCTACTTCAATGGATTACTGGTTCAATAGTAATGTGGAGCAGGCCTTGCAGGAATCGGTGCAGATTGGCCGTAATGTCTATAAAGAGAAGAAGGATGATTCCATTCGTCTTGGTAAAACCATCGGTGCGCAGTTGGAGGCCAAGCGTTATTACCAGCTCACCACCACCTCCCTTGATCTCTTTCTTGCTGATATTGTTGACAGTCGTGGTCTTGACGTTTTGCAACTCATTCGTCCGGATCGTAAGGTTCGGGTGCAGGTTTTGTCTGATGAGCTTGATCCTGACATTACCCTGCCGGAGATTCCGGCCTCTCTAATTCGTAAAGGATTTAAGGGGGAGTCTGGGCTTGTTGAAATTCAAAGTTACGCCGGTGGTGAACTGATTCGTAATATCTCTCTGGTCAATATTGGCCGCGGGAATGATGCTGCCCATGTTCTTGTTACCTCGTTGTTTATCCCCCAGAGAAAACTGGAACAGCTCCAGAAAATTTCGGCAGGTCTCGAGGGGTACCGACAGCTTATGTTGCTCCAGCAACCAATCAAAACCAGTTTATTGGTTATTCTTCTTATTGTGACGTTGCTTATTATTTTCTCGGCAATCTGGTTTGGCTTTTATATGGCAAGTGGTCTCACCGATCCCATCGGCAAATTGGCGGAGGCCACCAAGAGGGTTGCTGGAGGAGAACTCGACTTTGTAATTGAGCGTGAATCCGGTGATGAGATGGGGACTCTGGTTGAGTCGTTTAACAAGATGACCCGCGACCTTTCTGCCGGTCAGCGGAGTCTTGAGCGTTTTAACTTTGAACTTGAAAACCGGAGGCGGTACACCGAAACAATCCTCCAGAATGTCCCTGCCGGGGTAATCTCCCTTGATGGCGCGGGGCGGATCACTTCGGTGAATACCTTTGCTGAGAACCTCCTGCACATGGACTCTGACGGCTATCTTGGTCATGCCTATCAGGATGTTCTGGCGCCTCAGCACAGTGCTATCCTGGATCAGTTTTTTGAGCAACTGCAAGGTTCTGGAAAATCAACCCTTGTGCGTTCCTTGCAACTCTCCATTGGTGATGAGACCTTCTCCCTGCGGGTTAATGTTACAAAACTTTTTGATGAGAATAATACCTATATTGGTGTTATCCTGGTGTTTGATAATCTTACCGAACTGGAGAAGGCACAACGGATGGCGGCTTGGCGTGAGGTTGCTCGGCGTATCGCCCACGAGGTAAAGAACCCTTTGACCCCAATAAGCCTGTCGGCTCAACGTCTTAGGCGAAGATATATGGACAAGCTTGGTGATGATACCGAGGTGTTTGATAAATGCACCAAGACCATTGTCTCTCAGGTTGATGCTCTAAAGCATCTGGTGAGTGAGTTCTCCAATTTTGCCAGAATGCCAGCTGTGGTGAAAAAGAAGGGTGATTTTATTAGAATGGTGCAGGGGGCTGTTGTCTTGTATGTTGAAGCCCACCCGAGTATCTATTTTGGGGTGGAGAGTGAAGAGGAAATTCCGCATTTTTCCTTTGATGAAACCCAGATGAACCGTGTACTTATTAATCTCCTTGATAACGCCGTGGCTGCGGTTCCGGCTGATGGTGGTGAGGTTATAATCACGGTTGTAAAAGATGTTACTGAAAATAGGGTTTTCCTTAAGGTTGCTGATAATGGTTCAGGGGTCAAAGATGCCGACAAGTTGCATTTGTTTGAACCATATTACACCACCAAGAAAACAGGGACGGGGTTGGGCCTTTCCATTGCCTCCACCATTGTGGCGGATCATGGTGGCTATATTCGGGTGCAGGATAATAAACCTTGTGGGGCGCGTTTTGTGGTGGAGTTGCCACTGTTATGAATTGAGGATTGAGAATTAAGAATTCAGGATTAAGAATTCAGGATTCAGGATTCAGGATTCAGGATTGAGAATTTAGGATTCAGACTAAAAACTGAGTAGCGGGCCTATAAAAATGTCAAAAAAAGTTTTAATCGTTGATGATGAAGAGCTTATCCGGGAGTCGTTGGCAGGGATTCTCATGGACGAGGGGTTTGATCCCCTGTCGGTTGAGAGTGCTATTGAGGCCTTTCCTGTGCTTGAAAATGAGGATGTCGACCTGGTTCTTCTCGATATCTGGATGCCTGAGATGGATGGGATGGAGGCCCTTGATAAAATCAAGGAGTTGTATCCAACTCTCCCGGTTATCATGATTTCCGGGCATGGTAATATTGAAACAGCGGTACTGGCCACAAAGAAAGGGGCCTATGACTTTATCGAGAAACCACCATCCTACGATAAAATTGTTCTGTCGGTGACCAATGCGGTTAAACTTTCAGAGCTTACCAGGGAGAATAAAATACTAAGAGAGCAAAATACGGAGCATATCGAGCTTTCTGGGCATTCTCCAGCCATAACAGCCGTAAAACAGCAGCTTGTTATGGTGGCCCCCACCCCGTCGTGGGTTTTGATTCGGGGTGAACATGGTACCGGCAAGGAGCTTGCTGCCCAGATGGTTCATCGCAATTCGGCAACATCGTTAAAGCCCATGGTGGAGGTGAATTGTGCGGCAATTCCTGATGAGCTTATTGAAAGTGAGCTGTTTGGCCACGAGAAAGGGGCGTTCACCGGTGCCACATCTGCCAAACGTGGGAAATTTGATCTGGCCGATGGCTCTATTCTCTTTTTGGATGAAATTGGCGATATGAGTCTTTCAGCTCAGGCCAAGGTCTTGCGGATTTTGCAGGAACAGAAATTTGAACGGGTCGGTGGCTCTAAAACAATTTCCGTGAATGTGCGGGTGATTGCCGCCACCAACAAGAATCTTGAGGAAGAGATTGACCAGGGCAGGTTCCGAGCGGATCTCTTTTATAGGCTTAATGTTGTGCCGGTGACCCTGCCACCGCTTCGTGATCGTCTTGAGGATATTCCCTTTCTTATTGCAGATATGCTGGTGGGGTTTATTCAGAAAGGTTTTAAACCCAAGGAGTTTTTACCTGGGGCAATTCAGGTGATGCAGGCCCATAACTGGCCTGGTAATATCCGTGAACTCAGAAATTTTATTGAACGGGTTTTAATCATGTGTCCTGATTAAACGGTGAATGGGGAAATTATCTCCATGCTTCTTGGTGGGGCGGCCCCTGCGGTTGAACCCTCCAAAGTAGAGGCGTTGTCCTCCGGCTTGGCGGCTCTGAACCTAAAAGATGCCAAAAAGAAATTTGAAGCTGATTTTCTAAGGGCAAAACTTGCTGAAAATGAGGGTAATGTCTCAAGAACTGCCGAGCAGATTGGCATGGAACGCAGTAACCTGCACAAGAAGATTAAACAGTATGGTTTGGAATAGAACAGTAACCACGAAATGATAGCTATGGATGAAAAACAACAATTCCCCAACGAAAAGGAACTGGAAAAAGAGCTTGGTGATTACCTCACTAATAAGTATGGCGGTCAGGTCAAGATTGTTTCGGCCGGAATGATGGCTCTTCCCCACGGTGAAAAGAAGGATGCAGCTGGTACGGAGCAGAAGATTGACTTTGAGTTTCGGATGAAGCCGCAGGAACTGGTGCGGTATCTTGATGATTATGTTGTCGGTCAGGCCGAGGCCAAGGATGTCCTTGCCACTAAAATCTGCACCCACTTTAACCGTATCCAGCATGAGATTGATACCGGACGTACCTCAAGGGGGCAGGTGGGGCGGATTAAGGCCAACGTGCTTCTCCTCGGGCCAACCGGGGTGGGGAAGACCTATATGGTCAAACTCCTGGCGCGGAAGATTGGGATTCCCTTTGTGAAAGGTGATGCCACCAAATTTTCTGAAACTGGCTATGTCGGTGGGGACGTTGAGGATCTTATCCGTGATCTGGTGCGGGAGGCGGGTGGTAATATCCCCCAGGCCGAGTTTGGCATCGTCTATGTGGATGAGATTGATAAGATTGCCACAAACCCAAGCCGTATCGGGGCGGATGTTTCCAGGGCCGGGGTGCAACGCGCCTTTTTAAAACCCATGGAGGAGACTGAGGTGGAGATGAAGGTTCCCCATGATCCGGTGAGCCAGATGGAGGCCATGGAACAGTATCGCCTGACGGGTAAACGGGAAAAAAAGGTGGTGAATACCCGTAATATTCTCTTTGTGATGAGTGGCGCCTTTGCTGGGCTGACCGAGGTGATCCATAAGCGTTGTAGTGAGCGCTCCATTGGCTTTGGCAGTCGCCTTGACTCGAAAAAGGCAGATCTTGGCATGCTGCAGAGGGTGAAGGCCGAGGATCTTATTAATTATGGTTTTGAAAGTGAGTTTGTTGGCAGGCTGCCGGTGGTGGCGACTCTAGATCCTCTAACCGAGGCCGACTTTGTTGAAATTTTGCAGGGCCTGAATTCCTCTGTAGTGCGGGGTAAGAAGCAGGATTTTAACGGCTATGGGATTAAATTGCAGTTTGAGCCTGAGGCCTTTACCGCCATCGCCAGGCTGGCTGTGGCTGAAAAGACAGGGGCTCGTGGTTTACTCAGTGTTATGGAATCGGTGCTGCTTGTCTTTGAGAAAAATTTGCCATCAACCAGAGTTGAGTATCTTGTGGTCTCAGAGGAGCTTGTGGCTGACCCCCAGGGGACACTTGCGGCCATCTTGTCGGCCAAAGACTCTCCATCCCAAAGGCATAAGCAGCGCTATAATGAACTGCGCGGTTTTGAGTTTGGGCGGTTGCAGGAGGTGCTTGAACACTCGCATGCATCCCACCTCCTCGAGCATGATATTGAACTCACCGGGCAGCGGATTAACCTTATGGTCAATCTCTGTCTTGATGAAATTCTTGATATTCACGATGTTTGTGATGAGTTTATCATCCTCATTGATTATATTCGCGATTATGCCATTACCGCTTCTGAAGAGTGTAATCTCAATATTACCTTTGAAGAGGAGGCCATCGACAGAATCCTTGCCATGAGTAGTCTGACCCTTGAATCGGTGAGTGAGATCTGTGAAAAAATGTTTATGGCTCTCGATTATGGCCTGCGCCTCATTGGTCAGAAGAGTGATAGTAATGCTATGATTATTCCTGTCTCCGGGGTGGAATCGCCGGAGCAGTTTATCAATGAAACACTGGATGAAAGTTTTAAATTGTAAGAACCACTAATAGACACAAAGACACGAATTTTATTTCCTTAGTGTGCATGGTTGTTTAAAAAATATAGAAAGGATGCAAAAATGGTTTTCCCCGAATATCGCCCCCGTCGTATGCGTCGCAATAGGCAGTTACGTTCCTTGATCTGTGAAACTCGCGTATCCGTTGAGCAGCTGGTCTACCCGTTGTTTATTATGCCCGGCAAAAAGATCAAGGAGCCGATAAGCTCAATGCCAGGAGTATTTCGCTTAAGTATTGATCAGCTTGCTGCTGAGGCCAAGGAATTGCAAAAACTTGGCATCAACCATGTTTTACTCTTTGGACTCCCTGCTAAAAAAGATCCGGCTGGTTCCGGAGCCTTCGGGCGGGATGGTATTGTCCAGCTTGCCATTAAGGAATTAAAGAACAAGGCTCCGGATCTGATGGTGACCACTGATGTCTGTATGTGTGAGTACACCAGTCATGGTCATTGCGGGATTATAGTGCAGGGGCAGGTGGATAATGATGCAACTATTGAGCAGTTGGGGAGGATTGCCCTGTCCCATGCTGAGGCCGGGGCAGATATTGTTGCTCCTTCCGACATGATGGATGGGCGAATCTCCGAGATTCGGGCGGCCCTTGATGAAAATCATTTCGATCAGGTACCCATTATGAGCTACGCTGTAAAATACGCTTCGGCCTTTTACGGCCCGTTTCGTGATGCCGCTGCATGTGCGCCTCAGGAGGGTGATCGTCAGGGGTATCAGATGGATCCTGGCAACAGCCGTGAGGCGTTGCGGGAGGCCAATCTTGATATTGATGAGGGGGCCGACATCTTAATGGTGAAACCTGCCGTGGCCTATCTCGATATTATCAAATCTCTGCGGGATGAGTGTGATATGCCCATTGCGGCCTACCATGTCAGTGGTGAATACGCCATGATCAAGGCCGCTGCTGCCAATGGTTGGATTGATGGTGACCGGGTTCTCCATGAGACCATTCTGAGTATCGTCAGGGCCGGTGCCGATATCGTTATTACCTACGGTGCCAAGGATATGGCGCGGATGTTGCGGGGCTAAGGGTGTTTCCTCGGAGTCTTGGCGTTCGTGCTTGTTCTTGTGTTGTGTGGGTGGGGGGGATCGGCCCAGCAAAGAACAACACCATTAAAAACTCTGAGGCCTTTGCGTCTTTGCTGTGAGTTTTGTTTTCCCTGCAGGCTGAGGGGCATCCCGGTGATAGAAAATTAAATCGCCAAGTTTGATGTCCTTGCCACTTAATGTTTGCAGATGTCCCGCCACCACCGGGCATTTGCAGATCAGTAAAAAGTAAAGCCCTGTCTGGTCAGAGAGGGTTTCAAAATTCCCCTGTCCCTTGCTGATAATTATGTCTGCCTTGCTGAAATAATCTCTAAATTCAGCTGAGCATTCGGCAAGGGGTGAACCGGGGCATCCTGTGCCGTTGTCGATGATGGTGCAGAGGTTGTTAAGTCCGCAGCTCTTGGCATCTGCCAGCAGGGCATCATTAATAATGGCTCGTTGCTTGACCACAAAGGTAATACGTAGTTTGGGAAACTGGTGGATGAGCTGTTTGACAACCAGGGTGTCAAAGACAATCTCGCCACTATTGTCACCAAGGTAAATAAGTGAAGATGCTGAAGCTAACTCATTCTTAAACCGGTTGTAGTCGTTTAGGACAAAAGACTGGTCTAGGCACCCCTTTATTATCTCTTCGGCATTACATTCATGGTTTGCCCCGTAATCAATAATATTCCCAGCCACAGAATAGAGGCAGGCGGTGTAGAGCGGATCTTGCGCGGTTTTAATGTTTTGCCAGGCAAGGGGGGTAAGGGATTTGCCGAGATCGTTGGATTGTTTTTTGATGGCGGCAAAGGGGTCGGCGCAGCCTGAAAGGGTGGCAATGGTGTCGTAGACCCGCACCGAATTTTCCGGTGGGGATAAGTCGAAATCAAGATTTGGTAGTAGTCTTGCGACCCGGTAGAGGATTTTTTTCTGCAATAGGGTGTCGTCTGTGGCAAGCCGCGCGGCTTGGAGGGTCTGCTTGAGGAAGCAGGGAAGACAGTCCAGGGAGGTTTTCATTTTTTATTGTTTCTGTGTAGGGTTAAAACCTTCGCCTTTCGGAGTATCGTCCCTCACTTACCGGGCGAATAACAGCGAAGGGATGGCTGTTTTACGAGCAGTTTGTCAGCCTAAGTCTCGGCCAGGCATCTAGTTTTTCAAGGTACCCATTAACGATTTCTTGAGTATTTCATCCAGAAGATACTCCGGCCGGACGTTGGTCATGGCGGCGTATATATTATGCACAAGCTTCTCATCTGTGGCGTATAGGCCGTTTAAAATTCCTCGGACATAATCTCGCTTAGAGGTTCCTGATTGGGGGCATGGATTTTTTACCGGCTGGTAACCAAACAGGTCAGAGAGTTCAATAATATCTTTCTTGATCAGCAGGGAGAGGGGGCGGATGATGTGGAGGTTGCCCTTGAAGAGTTGTTGTTTGGGCAGCATGGTTGAGATATTGCCGCCATAAAAGAGATTGATAAAGAGTGTCTCAACAATATCCTCCTTGTGGTGGCCCAGGGCAAGCTTGTTAAACCCTCTCTCCCGGCAAAGATCGAAGAATTTTGTTCGCCGGTTCCTGGCACAATGGTAGCAGAGGTTGCCGGTGGCCTCCCTTTGGGCATCAAGTCCCAGGGTCGTGTGGATGATCTCGGAGGAGACACCTATCTTGTCCAGTTCTGCTTGGATCAGGGGTTGATTGCTGTCCTGGAACCCCATTTCGAGATGGATACAGTGAATATCGTAGGAGATTGGAGCTTTTTTCTGCCACAGGTGTAGCACTGAAGCCAGGACCAGACTGTCAACTCCGCCTGAAACGGCGATAAGGATTCGATCACCATCGGCAATCATATCAAACTTGGCCAGGGCCTGGCCAATGAGCCTATTGGTTTTAGCGGGTAACACCATGTGATCTAGGGCTTTACTGACTTTAGGTGGCTACATTGGGAGAATTTTTCCTCAACGCCTTCTTGTAAAAGCGCGGCTCCTTTCACAAATTTGAACTTTCGTTTCGATGCCTTGCCAAAGGAGAGAAGGTTTGACAACAGGGGTTGCTGGGTCTCATCAAACGTTCCTCTGCATAGCACCATCCCTGATTCAAGATGGATAAGCTGGTAGTCGAAACTAACCGAAGCAGGGGCATTGGCACCATATTTTTTGCCGTCAAGCTCCTGAAAACGGTAGATTTGGGAAATAAGTACGGCATCAGCCCCGGCCTGCATCCCAATATAACGGGCTTCTTTGAGTTGGTTGCCGATGTATGATCCGAGGTAGGAGTCAACCTGGGGCGGACTAAGCAGGGAGACCTTTGTGGTGTTTATAAAATACTCGCCCATGAGATTTGTCAAGGTTTGGGCACCTGTGTTTAGGGCTGCAATTTCAGTCTGGTTAAATTTTGTTGGGGTCAGGGTGTGTTGGGTGGGGAGAACGATAATAGCGTCAAGGTTTAGCTCTTTATCATCGTATGGGTCACTAGTTGCAACATCTGGTGACGGGTAGGCGATTGTCTTGTTTTGGCTTGAGCAGGAAGGGGTGAGGAAAAGAAGGCAAGAAAGCAGGATTATAATATGGTTTTGTTTCATCGGTTTCCTCATTTGCTTGGCAGTGGTTTCTAGAGGCACCCTTTGGATGATAAGGTGCCGGTGACCCTGGGGTCAATTTGGCTTGCCATATCAAGGGTGCGTCCCAACGCTTTGAAGATGGCCTCTATGATATGGTGGGTATTACTCCCGTATTTTACTTCCACATGCAGGGTAATACCAGCATTAAAGGCAAAGGCCCGTAAAAACTCTTCGGTAAGGGCAGTATCAAAGGTACCGGTCTTCTGATCAAGTTGCACCACATCGTAATGCAGGAAGGGACGGTTTGAGAAATCAAGGGACACCCGAGCCAGGGTTTCATCCATGGGAATGGCAAAATTGCCATAACGGGTGATTGCTGAAAAATCACCAAGGGCCTGTTTGAAAGCGGTGCCAAGACAGATGCCAATATCCTCCACGGAATGATGGTCGTCGATTGGGGTGTCGCCAACGCAGGAAAGCTCAAGATTAAAAAAGCCATGCACGGTAAGGAGTCTGAGCATATGGTCGAGGAAGGGAACGCCGGTGTCAATGGTGTGTCGTCCCTGACCATCAAGGGTGAGATTAAGTTTAATGGCTGTTTCCCCGGTGATTCTCTCTTGTTTGTTGATTCGTGATGCTGCCGTAGCCATAACATCTCCTTATTTAAATATGGGTAACTTTTTGTTTTTGCAGATGTTTCTTATACCAGTCAGATTGTAGGGTTTGCAACCCTGAACCCTAAATATAGCCTGCTTTTGTTAAAAAAATATCTTATAACCATAAATGTTGGTGGGGGATGGTTTATTCTTTATTGGGAGCTTAATCATTATCTGTTGAATAATGAGAAATATAAGCGGTTTCCCGTGAAACTTTTTATTGACAACAAATACCATCTCCGATATAACAGCCCCTGATTTCGCAACAATAGCAACGCTAATGCGCTACTGCGGATTTTACTGAAATGCGGGAATAGCTCAGTTGGTAGAGCACAACCTTGCCAAGGTTGGGGTCGCGAGTTCAAGTCTCGTTTCCCGCTCCATGAATATCAAGGTTCGAAATTTTCGAACCTTTTTTTGTCATATCTGGATTGGCCGGCTTATTCAAGAATAAGTCCGTCGATCTTATTTTATTTTGAGGAAAATACTATGACCACAGTTCTGACACCGGTCAATGAAATCGAACGGAAATGGTTTATTGTCGATGCTGAGAGCAAAATTCTTGGTCGCTTGGCGACAGAAATTGCTACTCGTTTGCGTGGTAAGCACAAGCCAAATTATTCTACATTTCAGGATGTGGGTGATTTCGTTGTTGTGGTCAATGCCGAGAAGGTGCGTTTGACCGGCAAGAAGCTTACCGGTAAAAAATACTACCACCATACAGGTTATATTGGTGGTCTAAAAGAGTGTACGGCTGAAGAGCTTTTGGAAAAACACCCTACTGACGTTTTGTTTAAAGCGGTTCAGGGGATGCTTCCCAAGAATAGCCTTGGTCGTGCCCAATTGAAAAAATTGAAGGTTTATGCCGGTGGAGATCATCCCCATGACGCGCAACAGCCTGAAGAATTAAAGTTATAGATTCGGAGAAAAGTAATGGCTGAACAAAGATATTACGCTACAGGAAAACGTAAAAGTGCAGTTGCCCGTGTGTGGCTTTCTGCTGGTGACGGTACTGTTGTCGTGAACAAGAAGGATTCCATGACTGAGTATTTTGGTGGTGCTCAGGATCTTAATTTGATTCTGAAGCCTTTTATCCTCACTGATACTACTGGCAAGTATAATGTTATGGTTACCCTTAAGGGTGGTGGCAAATCGGCTCAGGCTGATGCCCTGCGTCACGGTATTTCCAAAGCCCTTACCGAAATTGACATTAACTTGCGTGGTACTCTGAAAAAGGCTGGTCTCCTGACCCGTGATTCACGAGTCAAAGAGCGTAAGAAATATGGTCAAAAAGGCGCTCGCGCCCGTTTCCAGTTCTCGAAACGATAATTGGACCCGGCGTGATTGCTGGTCTGCAGGTTTGGAAGGGGAAGGTGAGCTATTCACTTTCCCCTTTTTTTATTTCACCACGGAGGCTCGAAGTTTTCGTTTTGGTAGCCATTTAACCTTCGTGGTTGCTACTGTTTTGTAAGGTGGTGGGGATACGATTATGATTAAAGTTGGTATCGTTGGTGCTTCCGGTTACACCGGGGTCGAGCTTACACGGTTGTTGGTAAATCATCCCAAGGTGGACCTTGTTGTTGCCACCTCCAGACAATATGCCGGTCAGAAACTGGCAGATGTCTACCCTAACCTGCGGGGGATCACTGATATTGTCTGTGAAGATGTGGTGCTTGCTGAACTGGTGGATAAGGCTGATCTATTCTTTACCGCGGTTCCCCATCAAACGGCGATGAATATTGTTCCTGCCTTTCTTGAAGCAGGGAAAAAGGTTGTCGATCTCAGTGCTGATTTTCGGATTGATGATGCTACGGTTTATGAAGAGTGGTATCAGACCCATATTGCTAAAGAGTACCTTGAAGAAGCGGTGTATGGTTTACCTGAACTTAATCGTGGGGCAATTACCAAGGCCAGGCTTATTGCCAATCCCGGTTGCTATCCAACCTCCATCATCCTTGGTTTAGCGCCACTGTTAAGAGAGGGGATTATCGATCCCCAGACGATTATAGCCGATAGTAAATCTGGAACCTCCGGTGCCGGACGTGGGGCTAAACAGGCCACCCTATATTGTGAGGTGACGGATGGTTTCAAGGCCTATGGGGTTGGTAATCATCGCCATACCCCTGAGATTGAGCAGGAAATCTCAAAGCTTGCAGGTAGCGGAGTAAAGATATCTTTTACTCCCCATCTGGTTCCCATGGTGCGCGGAATTTTAAGTACCGTATATGGCTCACTTATAAAAGAGGTAAGCCAAGTGGAAGTGGATGAGCTTTATTTGGATTTTTATAAGGATGAGCCTTTTGTTCGGCCCTGTTCTCCTGGTTCATTTCCGGCAACCCAGTTTGTCCGTGGCAGTAACTATTGTGATATTGGAACCAAGGTTGACCTGCGGACCGGGCGAATTGTCATTGTCTCTGCCATTGATAATTTGGTCAAGGGGGCTGCCGGGCAGGCCGTTCAGAATATGAACCTGGTTTTAGGTCTTGAAGAGGGTCTGGGGCTTTCTGTGGTGCCTCTCTTTCCTTAAGTATAAGTAAGTAAGTCCGGTCTGATATTTAGGGGGGGCAATGCGGACAGTCAAGTTGCTGATTAGTTTTGATGGGTGTCATTACGCAGGTTGGCAGCGGCAGAAGAATCAAGCCACTATTCAAGGTGCCCTTGAGGATGTGCTCAGTCAGGTCTGCAATGAGTCGATTACTCTTCACGGGGCAGGGCGTACAGATGCCGGGGTTCATGCCCATGGGATGGTGGCCCATTTTCAAACGACAAGCCTGATTTCTGGCTATAAACTGCTACGTGGTTTGAACTCTCTTCTCTCTTCCACCATCCGTGTTCATGCTGCAGATGATGTTCCCGCATCTTTCCATGCCCGTAAAAGTGCCATCTCCAAACAGTATTGGTACTTCTTTTCCTGTGCCGAAGTTCTTGCTGCCACTCGTATTCCGCTGGTGGCCCATCTACCAAAACTCAAATATCTTGAGCGAATGCGTGAGTGTTTGCCGTTTTTGCTCGGAACCCATAATTTTGCCTCCTTTGAGGCTGTTGGTTCCAGAGATCTTTCCCGGACAACCGGTCGAGGGGCAGAACGCACCCTGACAAAGGTCGCCATTGAAGCCAGTGATCCCCAATTTCCAGAGGAATATAAGCTTATTTTACATGGGGATGGGTTTCTGCGTAAAATGGTGCGAAATATTGCCGGCACATTGTTTGAGGTTGGGGTCGGACGGATGTCGGTTGCGGAGTTTACCAGGGTGGTTCTGGCTGAGGATCGCACGTTTGCCGGGCCAACAGCACCGGCCTGTGGTCTGTTTCTGCACCGGGTTGAGTACGCTTGAGGGGATGGTCTAGTGGGTTGTCAGAGGGGTAAATAGGAAAAATGTTGCGGCATTCCCCTTCCTGATTGGAGGTAAACTGAGGAAGGATTTTCAAACAGGAAGGGGACGCCTCAACGTTATGTCTAACTCCCAGCAAGATATATGCCTTTAGCTCTTTATCTGCGGCCTGTAACTTTTTTACACCTTGTATTGTGCGTAAATACAGTTAAATGTGGTTGTTGGGGGCGTGGGGTGAATGGGGCTTTGTGAGCGGTGGTCGCCCTCCAGTTTCTGAGCAGTGATTTATGATATTGGCTTATTGGCTAACCTGTCTGGTTGATGACATCAATGAAAACAGGTAAAGAACGAAGAGTGCTTGCAACTTACTTGGTGATACAGTAAATCTTTCGCTGGCGGATAAAATATCAATATTCATTTAGTTACTAACTTCAAGGCTTATAAGGAATAAGATAATGGGCGAAAACGTGATTGCACTAGCACAAAGGATGTCACTGGTTAAACCTTCTCCAACTCTGGCTGTGAATGCCAAGGCTAAACAGATGAAAGCAGAAGGTGCTGATATCCTTAATTTCAGTGTTGGTGAGCCTGATTTTGCCACGCCGGATCATGTGTGTGCTGCTGGAATTAAAGCCATTGAAGAAAAATTTACCAGGTATACGGCTGTGCCAGGCATTATCGAATTACGGCAGGCCATTGTGGATCGTTTTAAGGAAGATCATGGCTGGGAGTATGAGCCTGACCAGGTTCAGGTTTCCTGTGGTGGTAAACATGGTCTGTACAATATGGCCCAAGCCCTTTTTGGCGCGGGAGATGAGGTTCTCATTCCCACCCCATACTGGGTATCCTATCCGCCCATCGTCACCCTTGCTGGAGCCACCCCTGTTGAGGTGCCCCTGGAGGAAAAGGATGATTTTGATTTAACGGCAGAAAACCTGAAGGCATTTGCCACCGCAAAAACTAAAGGGATCATTTTAAATAGTCCCTCGAATCCAACTGGAGCTGTATTTTCCGAGAAATCTCTGCGCGCCGTTGCTGATATGGCACTCGCTGAGGGTTGGGTTGTTATTGTTGATGATATCTATGACACTATTGTTTACAACGATGAGCCTCTGCCCCATATCCTTGATATTGAGCCAAAACTTAAGGATCAGGTCATTATTTTAAATGGTGTTTCGAAGTCATTTGCCATGCCTGGTTGGCGGATTGGTTACTCCCTGGGGCCAAAGCATATTATTGCCGGCATGAACAAGATTCAGAGTCAGTCCACCTCTAATCCATCGTCCGTTGCCCAGCGGGCAGCCCTTGCCGCCGTTAGTGGGCCACAAAATTTCCCCCGGGATATGAAGGTGTCTTTTCAGCCCCGGCGTGATTTTATTATTGCCGAGCTTACCTCCATTGCCGGAGTTACCTGTGTTGTGCCCAACGGGGCCTTCTATGTCTTCCCAAATTTGTCAGCCTATTTTGGCAAGGCCTTTGAGGGCAAAAAGATTGAAGGTTCTGTTGATATGTCGGCCTATCTGCTTGAAAAGAGTTTTATGGCAACTGTGCCAGGTGCCGCCTTTGGTGCCGATGAATTTGTGCGTTTCTCTTTTGCCGCATCCATGGACGATATTAAAGAGGGTATGCGCCGCTTGAAAGAGGCTCTAAGCAATTTAAGCTAGTGTTAAGATAACTCACAAGGTTGTCTGTATAAAAAAAGCCCCATGGTTTTCCATGGGGCTTTTTTTTGCGTTTTGGCTATTGGGGGGCGGGCTAAATTTCCACCGCCATGACAACGATATCATCATCATCCTCCTCGGCGTTTACATCGGTGACGTAATCCTTAAAGGTTACCGCCCGCTTGCTTAAATCAACACCGCCCATTTTTCCTGCTGCCTCAAGCAGTCGCCATAGTTCACTGGACCAGACCTTTTGCCTTGTTGCCCGTTCAATCAGACCATCGGTATAGATAATGAAATTGTCGTTTGGCGCAACTGCGATGGTTTGCATCTCAAAGCTGACATCCTTAAAAACCCCAAGGGCGTCACCATTGCAAGGGATCAACTTGGGGTCACCTTTTTGCGGGATGTAGAGCAGGGGAGGATGAGCCGCATTGCAGATTTGCATCATTCCTGTTTCGCGGTTTAATATGGTAATGCAGGCTGTGATAAATTTACCCGGCGGCATAATCTCGCGCATGATGGAATTGAGCAGATGCATGGTTTCCATCGGGGTATAGATCAGGGATACATTCTGTTTAAGCAGAGCCTTTAAGGCTGATGTCATAAAACTTGAGCCGATATCATGACCGGAAATATCCGCCACCACGTAGCAGGTGATCTTCTTTGATATCTGGATAACATCATAGAAGTCACCCCCCGCCTCATGCAGTGATTTATAGAATATGGAGAATTTGGCATCAGGCAGGGACTCAGGTTGTAATAAAAAGTTGGTCTGGGCCTCTGCTATCTGTTGGAGTTTACGGGCCTGATTCTCGATAACGGCGTTGGTGGCTCGGCTTAGTTTAAGGTGCAGATTAATTCTTGCCACCACCTCCAGGGAGTGGAATGGTTTGACAATATAATCCACCGCACCGAGCTCAAACCCTTTGAGCTTTTTTCCCACATCGGTGGATGCGGTGAGAAATATAACGGGGATATGGTTGGTTTTGCTATCAAGCTTGAGCTTTGCCAGGACCTCAAATCCATCCTCGTTTGGCATGGAAATATCTAGTAGAATAAGATCGGGCATCTCCTTTCTGGCGATGGCACGACCATCAGAACCGTTTGTGGCGGACAATGTTGTGTACCCCGAGAGGGAAAGGGTTTCCTCCAGAAGTAATACGTTTATCTCCTCATCATCAATAATGAGAATTGAAATCAGAGATTGCTGGGAAAGAGACATTGTCATTCACGGGTTGGGATTTGTAAACAGTGGGCATTCTATCTAACGACTCTACTTGTACTATACCTAGCGCAAACATGAAGAATCCAGTGGTTTGATCTCTTTAGGCCACCCTGAGTTTATGTCTTCTATTCTGTTTGCCATAAAAAAGGCCCATATCATATCACAATGATACAGACCTTTTTTGCAGAGGCTGGTGGAGTTTAAACGTGTTCAACGCTCATTGTCCACGTCCACTGATCCAGTGGTTTGGCGGATGATAGGGGCTTTGAACCATTGCGTTTATAGCATTGATAGACCCATGTGTTATCTTTGATGAAAATTTTGATAAGCCCGAGGTTTGGGTGCTCGTAAAAACCTGCTTCGTATGCGCCTTGCATGTGTTTGCCCTGTGAGAGATATTTTTTTGAAAAAGATCCTGTACCGTACTTGAAAGCCGTTACATAGAATTATTCTATGAAATGAAAGACTTACTTGTCAAGACAGTTAGCGATGCACGCCTTACAATTATCACGGGTCGTGCCGGACGCGCAGTATTCTCGAAAACTTTCTATCCAGTCAGCCCCACCCCGCGGACATTCCTCAACGAATTTTACAAAGTGGATCATGCGATTGATAATCTCCCGTGGAGCAGCATGCTCAACCTTGCACGCCCCTTCGTCGGCTATTTTGGGGTCTATGGCTAGGACCTTGACAAAAAAGTCCTGCAGGGCTTTATGGCGATGAATAATATCGGCACTGACAACCTCCCCCTCCGGAGTTATGGTAATAACCTCGTAGGGCGCATAATTAATAAGACCTTTTTTTGATAGGGATCTTAGGGCCTCTGTCACCGAGGATCTGGAAACACCAAGACCTGCGGCAATCTCTTTGGCGCGAGCAACCTTTTTTTCGGCGACAATATTGGCGATAGTCTCCAGATAATCTTCAAGGCTGGCACTAAGCTGTTCATGGGCTGACATGGTAAATCCTCTAGAATGGGGGTGTTCTTACGATACTGGCAAACAAGATAAACCATGGCATGTGATTTTGGAACCTAATTTTAAAGGGCGGGCAAAAGTCAGGATTGAGGGGAGGTGCTGTCTATTGAGTGCCAACCTGGCTGACAAGGTCATAGATGGGCAGAAAAAGGCCGGCGAGAATAACAGCAAACATGCCACCGGCGATGACGAGGACCACAGGTTCAATCAGTTTGCCAATCGTCTCGACGACGGTACTCAGTCTGGTTCGGTAGTCATCGGCAATGTATTCGAGTTGTTCGGGGAGTGAGCCGCTCTGTTCTCCGACCTTGATCATTCTCAGGACAAAGGCGGGGAATAATTCCCTGATGGTGAACGATTCGGCGATGGTATAACCACTCGCAAGTCTGGCGCCGATAAGAAGCATTTTCTCCCGATAAATCTCGTTGGATACCGATTCTGACAGAATCTTTACAGAACGGACAACATCAATGCCGGCATTGAGTAACAGGCTGAAGTACTCGGTGATAAAGGCAAGGTTTGAGGCAATAATAATGGTCTTGAATACCGGCATACGGATGAGGGTTTGCTGGAAGAATTTGCGCATAGTGATACTGCTATGATTGCCGATATAAATAAGGAGAATACTAATAAATGATACAGCCAGAAGCGTAAAAATATATTCCTGCACGTATTCTGAGACCCAGAGGATCGCCTTGGTCAGTGGTGGAAGCTCCACCTCCATTTCATCAAAGAGGGTGAGGATCTTCGGGACAACGGAGTAGAACCAAAACAGCATCCCGCCGGTGATTAGGGTGAGGACGATGGAGGGATAGATCATGGCCTGCTTGGTGTTGCGGATGATCTCATCAATTTTTTTAAGGTGGAGAGAGCAGTTTAGTAGCATCCGGTCAAGGGTACCTGTTTCTTCACCAATTGTGATGAGGTGGACCACCGTTCCCTGAAAGATGCGGGGGTGTTTGGCCAGAGCCTCAGAGAGGGTAGCTCCGGATTCAACATCAATGATGAGACCGCTTAGTATTGTCGAAAATCGCCCCTTGTTTAACCCTTCTCCGGCGTCCTTCAAAGCAACAAGAAGTGGTATCCCGGCCTTGAGCATCACCGAAACATTGTTGAAAAATTCAGCAAGTTCGGAGCGCTTTATAGAGTTGCCCTGAAAGCCGTAAACAAAAAATGAGAGTAGGGCCGCAAGAAAAGGGTGGAGTTTTTTTACAAAAATAATGGTATCGTTGCCACGTTCAAGATGACTCATGGCGGATAGGACGTTGTCATAGGGGAGTTGAATCACCCCTGAACTCACTCGCCCTGTCTTGCGAAGTATTTTAAATCTGAAATAGGTCACTTACGTTCTCATTTTTCCCAGGGCACGTTTACACTCGTCCACCGTGGTGATTCCCTCTTTGACCTTACGTGCACAAATATTGAATATTGAGTTGAAGCCTTGAGCCAAGGCATATTTAACAATAATATCAAGAGGTTCATTGTTGTCAATCAGTGCGGCAAGGCCCTGATCTACTTTAAGAATCTCATAAACAAGGGTGCGGCCCAGATAGCCAGTGCCGGCACAACTTTTACAGGTTGCTCCGCGGTACAATGTTTCGATGCTGGTATCGCCCAGATACGTCTTCTCTTCATCTGTTGGGGTGTAGCCCTCTTTGCAGGCTGGGCAAATTTTCCTGATCAACCGTTGGCTGACAATACCAAGGAGTGAGTCGGCGATAAGAAAGGAGTTCACCCCCAGGTCTTTAAGTCTGGAGATGGAGCCGATGGCGCTGTTTGTGTGCAGGGTTGAGAGAACCAGATGGCCAGTTGTTGACGCAGAAACCGCCGTTTCTGCTGTTTCATGGTCTCTGATCTCACCCACCAGAATGACGTCTGGGTCATGCCGGAGAAAATAACGAATGGCATTTGCAAAGGTGTATCCCGCCTTTTCGTTCACTTGGGTTTGGCGCAGGAGGGGGATACGATATTCAATGGGGTTTTCAACCGTAACGACATTTTGTTTCATTAAGTCCAGACAGCGGATGCCGGCAAACAGGGTTGTCGACTTGCCGGAGCCGGTCGGGCCGGTGAGGAGAACAATGCCTGAAGGCTCCTTGAAGATCTCTTCGGCAATTTTTACATCCTCATCGTAAAACCCCAACTGGGAGAGTCCCATAACCGAGGTGGCGAGTGGCAAAATCCGAATGACGACGTTTTCCCCATGTTCCGTCACAATGGTTGATACCCGAAAGTCATAGTCATTACTTAGAATTTTTTCTGAGAACCTACCATCCTGGGGGAGGCGTTGCTCGGCAATATCAATCTCGGCCTTCATCTTCAATGCACCGATGACCCGCAGCAGGTTGACTGGAACGGCAAGGACAGTAACTAAAACTCCGTCAACCCGAAAGGCAATGCTCAAGGATCGTTCCATCGGTCTAAAGTGGATATCAGTGGCCCGCATTTTGATGGCATACTGGAGAATGAGACCCATGAATCTGTCATAGCCCCGAGCGTGTTCGGTGTCCTGGTTGAGGAGGTTAATCTCCTTGTCCAGGAGTTCTTCGATGGGGTTTTCCAGGAAGTAATCGTTGGAGTTAATGGCGTTGATGATCTTGTTTTCTTCAGAAAAGTTAATGCGGGGTTTAAGGCCTGTCTGGCGGGTGATGAGTTGGCTGATGACTTTTAAGTTAGACAGGTCGGCAATGGCGATGAGTATCTCATTTGTGTTAATCCGGATCGGCAAAAAGATGTTTTTAAGGCAGATGTTTTTGTTAAAGAGTTTAAGCTCACGTTCGCCTGGAATCACCCCTTCAAGGTCAAGATAGGGGATGTTTTCCTGTTCGGCCAGGGTGGTTGCCACGTCATATTGGGTAATAAATCCCAATAGTTCGAGAATTTCTCCAAAACGTTCAGAGGAAATTTTTTGTTCCATAAGGGCAAATTTAACATGGTCATCGTTGATGACTCCCTTGTCTTGGAGGATGGCACCAATGGGTTTACGTTTTTCTTGTATTGGGTCTTGTTCGGTCATTATTTACGTCCTGAAGGGGTGGTTAATGAACATAAGACAAAGAGGGTTGGTTGGTCTGGGAGACCTGATAAGGATAGGCCCATATCCACCTGAAAATCAATAATGGCCTGCAGCAATTTGCGGCCGACAATGCCATCAATGGCACCCTGGTAATAATGTCCAGCGGCCAGCATATACTGAAGTTGGACAATTTTATTACCCTGAAAATTATAGTAAAAGTCATCGATAACCAGTTGTGGTTGCCAGAAGAAGAGAAAACGGGGGAGTTTGTCAAGTCTTGTTGATATCTGCAGGACATCCATGTTTTGTAGAGACTTTGGCAGGCAGGGCAAGGTGACGATTTCAAGCCCTGTCGATTTTTGTATCTCCTGGCGGATTGTATGGAGATTGCCGTTTTCGATTCCCCGCCAGAATGGTTGAGCATATTCGAGAAGGTTATAGCCCTGCAAAAAGGTGGTGACCGCTTCCGGGACAATGCTATTTTGGGCAATTGTCCCGGTTGTGGTCTTCTGGCTAGCAGGGGGGGGCGTTGAGCTGAGGCTTGTTTGCAGCGGTCTGTTCAGGCCAAGGGTGGCAAGGCCAGCGGTGAACAAAACAAGGGTGGCGATGATAAGTTTAGGGTGGCGTGATAGTCCCTTGGACGGCATTTTAAGATCAGTTGCTGCCTTGTGGACCATTTGGGGGGTTAAGGTGTGAGACTGATCTGCGTAGGCAATATAGAGGCAGCGGTCCATCAGGATATTGACGCCGCGCAAATTTCCTCCGGTGATGGTGTGGATGGTTTTAATAACCTTATCGGGGGTTTGCAACCGTGTAGGGCCTGCTACTGTCAGTTTGAAGTCGATGTATTTTCGTAATCCGTCTTTGCTCAGGGTGGATATTTCCCTCTGGATAACAATCCGGGATTTTAACTGGCGGAGATTGTTGGAGTTGAGTTTTTCAGCAAGTTCTGGTTGGCCTATAAGAAGAATTTGCACAAGTTTTTGGCTGTTGCCCTCAAGGTTTGAAATCATGCGGATGATTTCAAGGGATTCCCAACTCAGGTTTTGGGCGTCATCAATAATAATAGCGCAGTTGTTGCCAAGTTCATTTTCCTTGAGGACAAAATCGCTGAGTTTGCCAAGCTCATCGTCAAGATTAGAATCCTGATCGGCAACACCGAAATCCTTATTGATATGCTTAATAAGACCAAGCTTTGGCAGGAGTGAATGAAAGACCAGGGATGTGCTGACCCCAGCGTCAGTCAGTAATTGTAATATTCGCCGGCTGATGGTAGTTTTCCCCACCCCGACCTCTCCGGTGAGGACAAAAAAGCCCTTTCTGGTGCTGATACCGTGGACGAGCTCAGTGATGGTCGTGTCAATATCAGTTGACTCAAAGAAGTCGTCGGCATCAGGTGTGACCGGAAAAGGGCTTCTGCTCAGCCCTAAAAAATGAAGATATGGAAGTTCACTACTTATGGTCATAATGTTAAAATTCCTGTGTAGGTTCCCCTGTCTTTCCCACTACGGGCCGTGAATTTACCGGCCCTGGTGTCCAGCACCCCATCAATCTGTTTATCTGCGCGTTGCATGGTTTGTTGGCTCATACCGTAGATGATGATCCTCTCACGTTTTACAATGAGAAAGATCTGTTGCTGCGGCTGGTTCAGCTTTTTTAGGATATGGGCATAGGCGTGACTGGTATTGGTGCTAGGTAAGTTCACTGAATGTTTTTTTGCTAGCTGTTCTATGTTGTTCATTCCTGTCACCAGTTGTCCATCGTTCATCGGCGGAAGTACGGGTTCTTTTTCCTGCAGGTTCAGTATCGCCTGTTGCCAGCCCAAGATAAATGTTGAAGTGAATTTCTGGTCAAGGGCAAAGTTGATCGTCTTGACTCCTGCCGATACAGTGACAAGAAGCAATGCCGTGTAAAGGCTTATAGCTATGAGTTTATTCGTAAAGGATCCACTGAAATTCACTGGTGTGGGTTACTCTCCTAATTGTTGTTTAAAGTGGAGCAATGTCGGGTTTGCCGGGTAGTAGTCCAGGAGGGTGTTTATTCTGCGACTGGCAGGTTTCAGTTTTCCCTGTCGGCAAAGGACAACGATCATATTCAGGCCGGCATCAAGGTCTGTGTCATTCTTCTGTAAAATTAGGGTCAGGACTTTTTGGGCCTCGTCCAGATCATTATTTTGGATATGGAAATAGGCCGTAAGGTTCAATATGTAATAGGAATCAGGGCCCAGAAGATTCTCAAGTTCCTGGAGTATTTCTCGGCTTGACTCTAAGTCATGGAGGCGGATTGATTGGTGTAGCTCCTCATTCAGGCGGTGGATTACTGGACTAAAATCGGTTATGTTGCGGATAGTTTTCGTCCCACGCGGCTGGAGCTCTTTGGGCGCTGGGTTTTGTGTTTGGGGTGGCGGTGTTGGGACAGGCTGGGAAAAAAAGGGGGCCTGGCTGTTTCTTTCCGGAACAAAAAAATCTACCTTGGTCCGTCTGGATGGTTCGGTTAAGGGGGGGGGTATATTAAGGTGCTGTGCCCTTCTGCTGGGGGGCGTGTTCACTGGTTGCTTGGTCTCTGCCGGCGTCTCTTTTGCCCTGGGCTTTGCTGAGGTAAAGGCAGTAGTAGTTGCCGGTTCTTCTGGTGGAAATTCATCAGGTTCTGTTGGTATAGGGTCAAGTTTGATATGGACCACAGCAATTTCAGTTGTTTCCGTGGCCTTAATATTTGCGGAGACCTCTTCTGGAGAGGCTGGTAGCTTCTGGTAGCTAACCTTTGATTGGTATGATCTTACCGGAACGACATCGGCCTGGGAGAATAGATAGAGCAGGTAGCCTATGGTGATGGAGAGTGAAATAATAATGGTATATGTTGTAACGGCATGTTTTTTTAGCAAATCATCAAAAATGATGACGTTGCTGTCAGAGTGATGTCCTGGGTTGGCCTGTTTCCTCTGGCCCTCTTTTGATTTTTTTAATTTATTCAGGGCGTCGTAGATTACACTCATAAAATCGTAACCTTGAGGATGATAACAAGTTCCTTATTATCCGAAATTTTATAATCTTCACGTGCCAGTTGTCCAAGGAAAGGAATAGCCTCAAAAATTGGAAATCCTTTTGAAACATTGGCCTTGACCCGGTCAATAAGACCGCCGAGAACGATGGTGTCATTGTTTTGTAGGCCGATTACGGTGCTTAGCTCCTTAACATCTACTTCCGGCAGGGCTACCGCTATATTTTCACCAAGATTAACTGCTACAAGGCTCTGTTCATCCACATCACTTTTGATGGGGTTGATCTGGAGAATCAGGCGATGGTCGTCTTCAATAAAAGGAATGACCCCAAGAATCAAACCATCAAAGACTGATGATGTTTCGACTTCGGTACTGTTGGTTCCATCCACAATGCCACTTGAGCGGGTTACCGTAACGGTCTTGATATAGGTGAAGGAGGTCCCGACACTAATCAGGGCTGGTTGGCTATGCTTTACCCGCAGGGTTGGGTTTGATACCACCCTGGCATCACCATAGGTGGAAAGGGCCTCAATAATACCGTTAAACTGGTTGGCAGGGATACCGGCCGCCTGATTGATGACAAGGCCGGACTCAAGTCCCCAGGACAGAGAGTCAACCAGGTTGGTTGAGGCGGCAAGCCCGCTTCGGAGGTGGCTCCAGTCAATCCCAAACTGGTATCCCTCACGCAAACCTACTTCGATGATCTGGGCTTCAATCAGGATTTGTCTCTCCATCATGGTTTTAATGTGGCTGATAATCTTGCTGATGGCCTCAATGGACTGGGTGGTATCCCTGACGTAGAGGGAGCCTGTTTGGCTGTTGATCGTATAGCGCCCATCCGGGGAGAGGATTTTTGGTAGCATGGTTTCCAGAATGACATACGGGTTACTTTCCTTGCCCCCCTTGCCTTCAATGGCAAAGCGTCCGCTAAGTCCCCCTACGTTAAGTTCATCGTCATCACCACCAAGCACGTCACCGCCGACACTGTATGTTGCAGTGGCAGAGATGTCGAGAAAGTTCAGGGAGAATATACGTTCCTGAAAGCCACTGATCCGAATGAGATTTGTGTCAATGGTGTAGGACAGTTGTGAGGCTTTGAGGATTTGTTCAAGGACAAGCGAGGCCGGGGCGTTCTCAAAATTAATGGTTATCCGTTTATTGTCCATGTCAATATCTGGGTCAATAAGGAGGTTTATGTTGACGTTTTTAGCCAAGGAGAACAGGGCAACTCGCAACTCTTCATTAACGAGGGAAATAGAGACAAAATGGCCGTCAAGGGGATTGTATCTCGGGATAACCGGAGTGATATCTATTTTTGGCGTTTGTATCTTTTCAAGTTTTGCCCGGATCATCTCCTGATCGTAGGTCAATCTTGCTGATTCTTCCACTGTCATTGTCGGCAGTGCTCCCAGCTCAGGGTTCTGGGGCTGGGTAAAATCAGAAATTGATGATCGACCTCCGCTACAGCCACTGACTAAAAGAAAAAACGTTATGAGTATGAAGAAGAGAACTGGGCGCTTGGTCTGGAAACATACAGGGGGCATACTGGAATACCCTTTAATCCTTCTGCTTGGGGTCAACAGCAGAAGATGTTTTAGCTCCTGTTTGGACCCACTCAGAGATATTATTTTTAACGATGAGAACCTGGTTGGTTTCAATGGCACTTATTCTGCCGCCATCCGGCATAACGTCGCCGAGCTGATAGAATTTTTTATTGATATAACAGTAGCTGTTTTCGGTTGAAATAAAGGTGAAGGTGATGTCGTAAATAAACTCGGTAGCTGTTTTGGCCTGTTTCTTTTGGTAATTATATTGGTTAACAATCCTGTTTTGGCCAAAGAGCTTAAGATTGATGCCTTTTTTGGGGTCAAGTTGCGGGTTGGCAATAAGAATGAGTTTTTGGCTGAGATCTTTAACGGTGGCAATATCACGGTCGGATGGTACGGCAAAACCGGTTTTATTCTGGTTCAGACTGAAGATGTCACGGGCATTAAGCGCCGCGGGGGAGCGCCTGGCAATAAGCCACCCCCCATAACCTGGGCCGGCGAGAATGATGAGAAGGCCTAGTATGGACATAAACTTTGGTTTCATTATTTATCCCCCATCTGGCTGGTGTAGGTGAGGATAAATTCGGCCTGGTCTATTTCGGTGTTAAAGGTTGAATCCTGAATGGTGTATTTGTTCTGTTTTAGGTTACGGAGCAGATTTTGATAGCCTTGGTAGGCTGCCTGAAAACCGGCATTGATCGAGCCTCTGATCTCTATTTTCATCTCGTTATTTTCAACGGCTGCAATGATTTGCTCAATAACCATATGCCTAGAAATGGCGCTGGATAGTTCGTTGATCAGGGATTTAAATGTTTTAGAGACACGGTAATTGTTGAGTGTGGCAAGGAGCTGCAGTGTTTCCTGGTAATCTACCTTTGCTGCCAGAGAAAATTGGCCAAGGGTAACAATTTCCTGCTTGGTCACGGTTATTTCCTGTCGCACTGTTGCTGTTTTTGTTTGGAGAATGGTCGTGCCGGCAAATAGACCTGCAGTGAAGATGACAAGAATAAGCTGAGCTACGGGAATAATCTGTCTTGCCGTGTGAGTCAGTCTTTCGAGGACTGGAGAGATAGAATCACTGGCACTCAAAAGGTCGAGTAGGGGGAGAAGGGAGCAGCTCTTACTTTCGCCATCGATGGTAACTAGACTTGATGGCGTTTGGCTGATGGTACGCTCAGGCCAATCCGGTTGATCCGGGGAATCAAACCAGTTGCAGGTTACACATTGGCTAAGGTTTATTTTGTGTTCACGTTCAACGGTGGTTAAATCGTTATGGATCATGCTCCATAGCGATTTAACCTGGTCCTCGGACGAGTCAAAACTTGTAGAGCGATTGGCGTAATACACCTTTTTGTGGCTGGCAATAAGCAAATCGGCATGGCGCCCATGGCGAAAGATGAGGGCCACAGGTTGCTTTGTTTTCATCTTGCGAATTATCAGCAGAAGAACACGGTAGAGGGGAAAGATAAGGAATGTTGCCGGACTTTCATTGATCCGATCCTGGTAATGATGAAACAGTTGGGCTGAAACGGCGGTGTAAAAAATCTCGCTACGGTTTTTCCCTTTCTTTTTACCGGCATGGATAATGATATTTACAGGTTCGGTGAATTCGCCCTCTTCCTGTAACTTCTTCCCTGCCATGAGGCCAGAATACTTGAGCTCGGTCTCCACGGTGCTGACTCTGGAGATGGACTGCTGCGTCTCGGAGGGGAAGTTGCTGATAAGCCAAACCGGCTCCTCTTGGTCGGTGATATCTTCTATTTGGCTGAAATGGCCATTATGGTAGCGAAAGATGTTGTCGCCAATTTCAAGAATATATTGCCCCCTGTTTTTCATCTGCCATCCCTCACCATGAATTTGCCCTGGACGGAAAAGGTGACGTCGGTGGATTCTGTCTCGCTGTCAGCAGTGCTTGCTGATGTTGGTGGAGTGGCGCTCTCCTCCCCTGTTCCAGTGGTGGCAAGGCTCGGGTCATTCCTGTAGGCTCCGGTACCGATGAACAGGCGGGCCGGGATGAAATAATATGTTTTAGCGTGGGAGAGCTGGTCGAGGATATTGCCGGTATCTGTAAGGCTTAGAGATTTGCTGACGCTAACGTCATAGCTTTGCCACTGTTCCGGGGCGAGGCCAAATAGTCTCACCTGGCTTGTGAAAGTGGCAAGGATCGCCATGGCCGTGTTGTACTGGTCAACCCGTTTGCGCTGTTCCCTGGCCTCTCTGACCTGATTTTTGGCAATGGTTAGGCGGCTGGTTTCCATCTCAAAGTCCGAGTAGGCGGCAAGACATCTGTGGAGCGAATAGCCAAACACCACGCTAAGGCTTATCGAGACAATTATGATGCGAGTGTAAGTGAATGTTGCCTTGGCCATAAGGGGAGCTTGGGTAAGGTTATTCAGAAATAAGCAATGACCATGGAGTTTTGCTCTCATGGTCATTGCTTACGATATGAAGTTTGGTCAGAATTTGTGTCTTTATTTAAGGAACATCGAGGATGTACATGGCATTCACAACAACGGTACCTGTAACTGTTGGCCAATCGGTGGCATCGGTATACATTCGGAATCTACCTTTTTGACCATCAGCAACACCATCGATAATTGAATCCAGGGCAATAGCTAAATCGGTAGGCATCCCGGTGAAATAGAGGCAGTTACTGGACACATTAGCGCCGCCGCTACCACCACCACCGCTGGTTGCGGCCAGGTAATAGAGGTTTAGGCCAATTGTCACGGTGCCACTCTCCTGGCCTTTGAATGAATACTGGTAGCTGGTGGCAGTGTTTGTTGTTGGTATTGCAAGACCAACGGCCCGTAATCTGGTCTCAACTGTCGTAAATTCACCGGCGGTATTTATATTGTCAAAAGCTCCGTTTGCTGTACCTGTCGCCGTTGTACCACCGTTGTCTATAGAGTCGCCTAATACTCCGCCAGTTCGATCATAATAGTTGAGTACTGTAATCTCCCACTGCTTAACAAAGGCGTTGTAAAACTTCTTTTGCTTGGCCGATTGGATGAGATCCTTGCCCTTAATAGTTGCTCCCAGGATTAGGCCGATAATAATCAGGACAATGGCAATCTCAACCAGAGTGAAACCCTTTTGGTTGTTGACTGCTTTTTTCCACATCTTACTCATAACAACACCCCCAGTGATTTTTATGGATAACAAACAGTGAATTTATTTTTGGATAGTAATAGCACATCTAGTGGAATTAATTTACTATTTCTTTATGGTGATGAGATGTTTTCTTGTCTGGGTTCAGCCTGCTGATTGTTGGGATTTATGTGTTTTGTTTAAGTCGCAGGTGGTGGCGTCGGGTGGTGGTATAACTATATATTGTTGTGCTACTATAGGTTGATGGTGGCGGGTTTCTTTCTCAAATCTTATTTATCAGGATGATTCTATGTTGTTTTCGCGAATGTGCATCAAAAATAAGGGCTTTACCCTTATCGAAATGGCCATTGTCCTGGTTATTGTCGGTTTGGTTATCTCCACCATTGCCACAGTGCTGCCAAGTTTGATCGCTTCAGCCAAGGTCAAAAAGACCAAGGCGGTCCTTGATAAAGTTGATCTTACGGTCAGGGGCTATGTTA
>JAJRUT010000021.1 GCA_024277655.1 Deltaproteobacteria bacterium
CCCAATGCCGCGACCATCATTGAGGCCACCGAGACCCACACCCGCACCGCCAACATCAAGGTCAACATGAACAAGCTTGAGGGCTGTGGCGCAAAACAGGACGGAGAACCAAACTTTCTTGATGTCCCGGTAACTCAGGCCGTTATTTATGGCTGGTATGACAATGAGCTGGGGAGCTACACAAACCTGCTTGCCGATCGCACCGTGACCATTGCTGAGACCATGGTCTAGCCTTTGTTGCTGATTTCACCCATGAGCGGTGAAGACATCGCAGAAGTGGCCGAGCTTGACCGGGAAACCGGGTCGAGCTGGGCCATTTTACATTTTGACCAACACCTTACGGCCCCCTGTTCATTCCACTTTGTGGTTCGCCACAAGCTGGACCGTACACTCTGCGGCTTTATCTGTGGTCAACTTGTGGGCCTGGAGGCGGAAATCCATAAGATTCTCGTGGCTAAACCATATCGCCGCAGATCGGTGGCCACTACCCTTATGCGCCACACCCTGAAATTCCTTACAGACCAGAAAGCAACGAGTTGTTTCCTGGAATTACGAGCCACAAATCCCGCAGCAAAGTGCCTTTACAGCAACTTTAATTTTCGAACCGTGGCCCGCCGAAAAAAATATTACACCGCCCCTCCCGAGGATGCTATTATTATGAAACTAGAAGCCTGGTAACCGATCAACAAAACCAAAACAACACCAACTTTTAGATAGAAAAACTACCCATGATAGGCTATAGGGTATCTTGAACAACCAGTTCTTTCGGATATATCCTGCAAAAAAAGACCCCTTCAAATTAAAAAAACAAAGAGAGTCCTGTGAAAAACATCCGCGACCTTGACATCAAAAAAAAGAAAATCCTCATCCGGGTTGACTTCAATGTGCCCCTGGACGACCTAGGCAACATTACCGACGACACCAGGATTCGTGGGGTCCTACCCACCATCAATCACGCCCTGGATGAACAGGCAAAAATTATTATTATGTCCCATATGGGACGCCCCAAGGGCCAAAAAACAGACAAGTTCAGCCTGGCCCCTGCCGCCAAAAGGCTGGGTCGCTTACTGGAAAAAGAGGTTAAGCTTGCTCCGGACTGTATCGGTTCAGAGGTCGAAAGCATGATCGGCGCCATGCAACCCGGCGAGATCCTCCTCCTTGAGAACCTGCGGTTCTACAGCGAAGAGCAGGACAACGACTCGGCCTTCGCCGGAGCCTTGGCCTCACTTGCCGATATTTATATCAACGATGCCTTTGCCGTGGCCCATAGGGCCCACGCTTCGGTGGAGGGAGTCACCCACCATTTTGACGAATGCGCGGCAGGCTTTCTCCTGCAAAAGGAAATGGACTACTTCCACCGCTCAGTTGCCGACCCCAGACGCCCCCTAGTAGCTATCATCGGTGGCGCCAAAGTGTCCTCTAAGCTTGGAGCCCTGCGCAATCTGATGGACCGGGTTGACAAGATGATTATCGGTGGAGCCATGGCCAACACCTTCCTTGCCGCCATGGGCTACGGCACCGGCGCTTCCCTGCTGGAAAAAGACCTGGTTGACACAGCAAAATCACTGATGGAAACAGCCCAGAGGCAAAGTGTCAAACTCTACCTGCCAGTTGACTGTATTATCGCCAACGAGTTTGCCCCCCATGCCGAAACAAAACAGATTCCGGTGCAGGAAGTACCAGAGAAATGGATGATCCTTGATATTGGCCCTGCCACCACCATGCTCTTTCACGAAGCCCTGGAAACAGCAAAGACCATTATCTGGAACGGCCCCATGGGAGCCTTCGAAATGGACGCCTTTTCCCGTGGCACCATGGCCATGGTGGAACATGTCGCCTCCTCCCACGCCCTTACCATTGTCGGCGGCGGCGATACGGATGTTGCTGTACACAGGGCAGGCGAGACCAACAACATTTCATACATGTCCACTGGGGGCGGCGCTTTTCTGATGCTTATGGAGGGCAAGGAACTGCCCGGAGTTGTCGCCCTTAACAATAAAGAATAAGAGGTTTAACCATGCAGAGAATCCCCCTTCTTGCCGGGAACTGGAAGATGTTTCCCACCCTTGCAGAGGCCACCGAACTTGCCAGGGGTATTTCTACACCCGCTATTCCAGCAGGACGGCAGGTCATGCTGGCCCCCCCGGCACCATACCTACATGGCGTAGGTGAAATATTGCGGGAATCAGGCGTCATTCTTGCCAGCCAGAATATCTGTTGGGAGGCAAAAGGTGCCTTTACCGGTGAGATTTCCCCCACCATGCTGAAAGAAGCTGGAGGAACCATGGCCATAGTCGGTCACTCCGAGCGGCGGCAGATCTTCGGCGAAACAGACAAAATGGTAAACACCCGTCTTCTAGGAGCACTTCAGCATGACATCATCCCGATACTCTGTATTGGCGAGACCCTGGAAGAACGAGAAAAAGAACAGACCCTGGCTATTCTCGAAGGCCAACTACTGAAAGGTCTTACCAATGTCCCCAACCATTCTAGATCCAAGATCATTGTGGCCTATGAGCCGGTATGGGCCATTGGCACAGGAAAAACAGCCACATCCAAACAAGCCCAAGAGGCCCACGCCTTTATCCGCACCGCCCTTGCTGATATTTTTGACAAAACCATTGCTGAGCAAATAAGAATATTGTATGGTGGCTCGGTCAATCCAACTACTGTTGATGAACTGATGGCTGAGCCTGATGTCGACGGCGCTTTAGTTGGTGGTGCAGCATTACAAACCGATTCGTTTTTACGAATCATTAACTATACCGCGTAGAGACTACCAATGAGTGTAACTGTCCTTACTATTCTTCATGTTTTAGCCTGCCTCTTTTTAATTGGCATTGTCCTTCTCCAGCAGGGTAAGGGTGCTGATATGGGTGCGGCTTTCGGCGGTGGCTCCAGTCAAACCGTATTTGGTGCAGACGGCCCCATGCCGATCTTAAGCAAGGTCACTACAGGTTGTGCTGTTATTTTTATGCTAACCTGCCTTGGTCTCGCCTATGTTTCAGCCCATAATTCATCAAGTTCAGTTATGAATAAAATTGTCGTGCCAAAAGATGACAAACTTGGTATAGAACAAACCCTGCAGCCTGTTGAAGACCTCACAACAGAGCCTGTAACAACCCCGGTTCCAGCCGAGGAAGCAAGCAAATAAATTTATCTGGTTTGTCCTGCACACAACCTGACAAGACGAACCAGACAAGTTGTGTGCCGAAGTGGTGGAATTGGTAGACACGCTGTGTTGAGGGCGCAGTGAGCCATGCTCGTGCGAGTTCGATTCTCGCCTTCGGCACCATTTATACATACATTAACATCCGTTAATGACCGAAAACCCCGATAGCTACTAGCTTTCGGGGTTTTTCTTTGTCCAGCAGTGTCGTCCACTTAGGTACGTTGACATCCATGCAGAAAATGGGTGAAATAATGCCAAAGCTTACTAACATTGCGACAGCTTTAAGAAGGTTATGCTGAAGAGTTACCCCCCGGCAGTAATCCTAAAGTTGTAATTACAACTTGAATCCAAAATATCAGTTCCCCTGGCACCCCACCGAAACAATTTTCGTTAACCTCTCCTACTACCCTGCACCAAGCGCAATTTTCTGCACCCCCCAAGCGCAACTCCCGACCGGGCCAAACAGCAACAACCCGCAGATCTCCCTGTTCTAACGCACCTTTAGCGCCACCACCGTGATTTACTCCCTGCCTGGCATAAATATAGCTACAGGAAGAGGGAAAGCCATATCACATTAACCCCTTTATGAGGAGCGCAGACATGTATGAACTGGAGTATGAATTAGACAACGAGTTTGACGAGGAATTTGAGTTCACCGATGAGTTTGAGCTTGAATATGACGACAGCCCCTTTTCCGAAGCCGAAGAGATGGAGCTTGCTACCGAACTCCTATCCATCAGTGATGACGATGAATTGGAGATGTTTCTGGGCAAACTGTTCAAACAGGTTTCCAGGAAGGTTCGCAGGGCGGTGAAGTCTCCAATTTTTCGCAGTGTTATGCGCTTGGCTAAGCCCTTGATAAAAAAAGCACTGCCCATCGTCGGCGGGGCCATAGGCTCTTTTGTTGCGCCAGGTGTTGGCACAGCCATTGGCTCAGCGGCAGGCAACGTTGCCAGCCGTTGGTTTGAGATGGATATGGAATTTGAAGCCTTGAGTTCAGAAGATCAAGAATTTGAAGTCGCCAGACGTGTGGTTCGCCTGATGGGAAGTACAGCCAAAAATGCTGCCAAGGCATCCCCCAGAGGCAAGGTTAGTACCATTGCCAAGAAATCCCTAGTTAAAGCCGCCAGAGTTCATGCTCCTGGCCTCCTCCGCCAAGGTAAGACCATGACATCAAGTGGCAGAGGACGTAGTGGTCGCTGGGTGCGCAGAGAACGTAATATTGTCATCCTGGCAGCATAGACTGCTGCCACACAACCGTCACCACCATGATGGAGGGTAATTTGGATACACCCATACCCGTTCCGTGGTCAGGGTCTACAAGAGCAGCTATTAGCTAAGTTAGTCAAACTGCTTATGTGTAGCCCTGGCGACGCGGCCCGGTCAGATAAAACATAAAGAATGGAGACAAAAAAATGCACGATATAGAC
>JAJRUT010000022.1 GCA_024277655.1 Deltaproteobacteria bacterium
CCTGCATCTGCTGCCGAAAAAGAAACCAGTGAAAGAGCCAGGCCACAAGAAAACCACCAGACACCAAGAGTGGCCAGTAGCGGCGACCAAAATCATCAAAAACCTGTAGAAAATCAGCGTCCATACAACTCCATCAAATCAAAGAATATTTTTTTCACCATCCAGCCAGACCGCCTGACTAACGGCCTTGAGAGTACCATGCCCCCACCATCCAGCAAACAGAAAAACTATCTCTGCTCCTTCAGATGGCCCCAAGTAGCATCGTCGCCAACCGTTGCAGGAGAACCTCACGGCTAAAGGGCTTACTGATAAACTCGGAGACTCCAGCCCGAAGTGCCACATCACGCTGGGAGGAGTCGGATTCGGTGGTGGCCATAAGGATGGGCAGGTCACGGAAATAGGCAATCTGCCTAACCGCCTCCACAAGCTCTATACCATCCTTATTGGGCATATTCATGTCGGTGAGAAGAAGATCAATGGTTTCAGCATCTTCCTGCTGAAAATAGTCCAGGGCCTGCTGACCATCGCTGACCGACACAACATCGAAACCGGCGCCGGATGCGACCTCACAGTAAAAACGCAAAATGGCCCTGGAATCATCGACCACCACAATTCGTTTACCGGAAAAAAGGCGCAACGGTTCTTCTGTCCCAATGCCAATTTGCTCAGGTAGAGGCGGAATTGCATCGTTAAACAGAGTGCGACAGAACTTAATAAGCCCCTGATCTCCCCTATGGGTAAGGTTATCGACAATTACTGCGCGGTACTCAGGAATGGCATAAACCACCTTGAGGATATTATTTGAACGCAGAGCTAAAAGTTTCTGCACCATCCCCTGTACCCATAACTCGTTACCGGTAAGATCATGAAACACCCTGGCAAGCCCCGGATGACAGATCCGTTCAAGCCCCATGAGTACGGCATTAATAATAAAATCATCCTCTTCAGCAGATAGGGCCTCAGCAAGACATAGGGCTGAACGCAAACAATCCACTCGGCCAATGGCTTCATACATGGCAAATCTGACATTAATATCCGCGGTGTACTCGGCGTCAAGCTCAGCAATAAGTAGCTCTGCCCCATTACGATGGCGGATAAAGCCGATACTGTTCACCGCCATAATCCTCTCATCAACCGTGCCTTTGCGAACACATTGAATAAGGGCTGGAATAGCATCAGGCCCAATGGCAATAAGAGACTCATTAACCAAACGCCGAAAAGTTGGCGAGTCGTGATGAACATTCGCTATAAGAAAAGCAATGGTCTTATTATCCGCAAAACGGCCCAAACCCTCCATTCCCAGAGCAGCGACAAAGGAACACCCCCCAATGTCGTCTAAATGATCCATTTCTCTCTGGACAAGCTGGATCAAACCATCCCGGGCCTGCTCCCCCCCGAGGGATGTCAGTAAATCCATACAGCTCCCGGCAACTCCGGTATCCACATGCTGCATATAGGGCAGGAGAACTGTGATCAGCTCAGTATCAGCAAAGGCGGTCATGGAACGGATAATTTCCGCCAAGAGCACGGGATCAGTTGTCTTGTGCAGCTTCTCCACGAGATAGGTTTGAAAATAAGCAGAACCACTTTCGCAACCACAGCGCATGGCAAGAAGTTGGATATCGGTTGCCGGATGACTGAGTCCCTGCATAACCGCAGCATCATGGCCCTGCATCAGCTGCTGCAGGGCATGATACATAACCTCCTCCACCGCCTGGTCGCACACCTGGCTCCCATACAGGTCCAGAAGCGGAGCCACTGCCTGTATCTCATTATCTGTGACAACCTGCTCAAGCATATCAATCTGCTCAAGCATATCTTTTTCGGCAAAATCTTTGAATTTATCCATAGATCCGGACATTATACCATTAATTATGTGGCAGGTTACCGCCTCTTACGATATACAGTGGACTCAATTTTCTCAAACCCCTCACTGAGATCAGCCATCATTTCCGAATGCCCCAGAAAAAAATAGCCACCAGGCTTAAGGTGGGTATAAAATTTGGCAAACAGCTCCTGTTGCGTCTTCCGGTCAAAATAAATAATCACATTCCGACAAAAAATCACATCAAACCGCGTGCTAAAAGGAAAAACAGTATCGGTGAAGTTAACCCTCTTAAAACTGATTTTACGCCGCAACTCAGGTACCACCCGGTGACACCCCTCATTCTCGCCCCGCCCCTGCATTAAATAACGCCGGATAAGTTCTGTCGGAATATGGGCAACCTTGTCATCCTTATAGATCCCCGTTTTCGCGGCAACTAAGGTTCGGGTGGAAATATCAGTGGCAAATATTTTAAAATCAAACTTCTGATGGTTGCGACTATACTCAGATAACACCATCCCCATGGTATAAGGTTCCTCACCACTCGAGCAACCGGCACTCCAAATATGGAGTTGATTCGCGGCGGCAATCCGGCCCTTCATCAGCATGGGGATGATCGTTCCTGTTAAAAGAGAAAAATGACTATCCTCACGGAAAAAATCTGTCTTGTTTGTTGATACAGCATCTATCATACTGACCATTTCATGGTGACCAGACTCACAGGTCACATAAGCATAATACGCTTCAAAATTGTCTAGAGATAAGGCCCGCAAACGGCTCAC
>JAJRUT010000023.1 GCA_024277655.1 Deltaproteobacteria bacterium
CTTGCCGACGGCCTGTTTGACGTGGTGGACAAGGGATTAGTGGACAATCATCTCCTGGAAGAGGCCATCAGCAGGGATAAGCCCATGGATAAACAGACCCTCCGCCGTCTGGGGCAACGCTTCAACGTTCAAGCCGTTCTGTTAGGCACTATTGACATGGCCGGCGAGGGGCGTAAGGGGGCTGTTGTGTTCCCTGAACTATCCCTGACCATGCGCCTTGTCGAGGTGGAAAGTGGCCTAATCATCTGGCAGGCAAGTGGTAATGAGAGTGGCGATTCAGCCTGGCGCCGCCTGTTTGGCCTGCCCATGGATGGAGCCTTTGAAATCAGTCTAAATCTTGTGGTGAAGATGCTCAACACCATACCCCGTTAGAGTGTGAAAATAAAAATGTCTTATTCCAGATTACTCATACTGCTGTCATGGATAACAGTGACAATTCTTGCCACACCGGTGAGCCGTTGTTACGCCATGACCATTGCCGTTTTACCGGTGGAAGATCTTAGCCAGGGGGATAACGGCCTTAACCTTGCCATAACCCGGACCCTGGAAGAACTTCTTGCCGACAAAGGCTTTAATGTGAGTAGCCAGGCCGAAGTTATTACCTTTATGGTTAAAAACCGGGTTCGCAGACTAGGTGTCCTAAGTTCCCCCTATATTTACAGGCTGCACACAGAGTTGCAGGTTGACTACATTCTCCTCGCCTCCATCAGCCAACAGCGGACTGCCCCGCCCTTTGCCCTGAACCTCAACCTGCAACTCATTCGCACCAAAGACGCCCGAATCATCTGGGCCAAAACGACCGAGCAGAGTGACGTAAACAGGGTCAGTATTCTTGCTCTTTCAACATTAAGAGACAAGGCAGAGATAGAATACCAGGTGGCAAGCGACGCCTTGTCAACAATCCCAATTAATACCGAGCAGGAATTGCCAATTATCCCCCAGGCCCGTATAGAATATGTCCAACTGAGTCCCCAAATTGTTAAGCCTGGGGAAAAGGTTAACTGCCAAATAAAACTTGGGGCCACCACAACCGACCAGACAGAGACCACAGTTTCTATCTTTGTGGGTGAACAGATCATTGAGGCCCAATATGACAGCCAGGCCAGTGCATTTATGGCCTCATGGCTATCAGAGAGCAACAACAAACAGTATACCGTTACAGCAACCGTTTCAGCCGACAACCAGGAAAGCCGTGAAGTCATTATTGGTAAATATCAGGTTGATAGCCAACCACCACTGCTAAAATTACGGGTCAGGGGACAAGAACTCAATGGACTTGTTATTCTCCAAAAAAAGGTGCGGATTATACCAGCCCTGCAATCCCCTGAGCCCATAAGTCGCTGGCAACTCACTGTACATAACGCCGAAGGGCGACAACTTGTCAATGAAACAGGCAGCAAAACCCTCCCTCCCCAGTTTACCTGGTGGGGGCAGGAGCAAAATGGCACTCAGGTCAAAGATGGGATCTACGCCATTGAACTATCTATCTGGGACCGCGCTGGCAACTGGGCATCAAGCCAGGAGTCAATCAAGGTCTTTCGCAAAAAGCCAGAGATGACAATTGCCATGAAAAAGCAACCCCATACCCTGGCAGTAGCACTTAATTACTACGGTGAAATCCCCCTGGCCTATTGGCGATTGCAGGTGCGAGATAAGACAGGAACAATTCTTGCGGAGAGGAGCGGCTCAGAGGAGTCAAACAAGATCATCCTGCCCTTGAAAATGGCCTCGCAAAAGAGTCTCAAGTACCGGGTTTATGCCCAGGATATGCTAGGAAACTACATCCAAAAGGATTTGACCCCTAAAACCAATAAAAAAATAAAAAGCAACGACGAAGAAAAAGATGAAGATGATGGAAATTTTCTGGCCAGCGTGGGTGACAAGAAAATAGCAGGGGAGGAAGTATGGGCAGAAGATTTCTAAGTCTGTTAATCCTCCCGATTATAGGTGGTTTAATTCTAGCAGGATGCGGAAGGCAGGCGCCCCATCTCCAGCGCTATTCCCTGAACCCTATCCAGACCTGCCGGGTCGGAATTTTACCCCTTATCAACAAAACTGATTATAATCAGGGCGATAAAATTTTATACAGAATACTCCTAAGCCAGCTTGTCAGCCAACAGACATGGGACATTACCCTCGAGGGTGATGTTATAGATCTCTACCGGGAACTGCACATCAAGCCCTGGACCCACCCTTCTCCAGGCCAACTGCAGATTATAGCCTCCAGGCTCAATGCTGATATTTTAATTGGGGGGGAAATACTACAAATGCGGGAGACCATGGAGGGTAATTATATAAATCCCCATATTGAACTACAACTCAGCGTCTATAATAGCACCACAGGAACCCGTCTCTGGTCTACTTATCATAAAAAACAAGGCACAGACTACCGCAAAGTCATGCATTTTGGAATCAACAACAGTGTCAGCCAACTTGGCCATAACATTATTAAGGAAATTTTATTATTATGGAAAGAAGAAGCATTATTACAATGTCAAGACTAGTCGGAATCCTCCTCTGCACCTGTTTCATCCTCAGTGCCACGAGCCCCAATGCCCACGCCTGGTTCTGGCAGAAGGAGCCTCTGGTAACCATCAATGATGAACCCTTCACAGAGCAAGACTATAAAAACTGGTGGCAACATTGGCAGGAACCTGAAATGTCTGTCCCGGCATCCCTTGATTCATTTATAGACTGGCAGGTCATGGCCCAGGAAGGGTTGCAGATGCAGCTTGACGGAGAGCCGAGCTACCAACGGAAAATTGCTACCTTTCTCAAGGTTCGCGCCCTGATGATCTTTAAAAATGACGCGGTGGATTCCAAGGTGGAGATCAGTCATGACGATCTGTGGTCCCTGTATGAACAAGATTACTGCCCCCGCTTAAATATCGCTGTTTTCTTCTTTAAAACAGAAGAAGAGACCACTGCAAAGGCTGACCTTCTCCGCCAAAAGAAAATTTCCCTTGCTGAGCTTAGAGCCTTACCTGCCAAGGATGGTGGCCCACTCTTCAGCGAGACAAAATTGTTGCGCCGTCCGCAGATTAATGAGGACTGGCTCGCCGCCATTGAGGGAAAGGAAGTCGGCTACATTACTCCGGCCCGGCCCATGGGGGATTACTTTATCTTTCTGAACCTCATTGACCAAAGCGGCCCTGAAAAAGAGGACTTCAACTCCCTAAAAACCTCCATAGAAAGAAAGGTACGTAAACAAAAAAGCACAGCCCTCACCATCCAACTCCTTGATGATTTGAAGAAAAAATATCAGGTTGTAATCGATGAAGACTTTCTGGCCACCATTGATGAGACCCCCCTTGACACCCAAATGGCAGACAAACCTGTCATTACTACAAATCATGAAAATATCAGTGGCGGAGCCTTGCAGACGATGATAAGCAAGGAGCGTAAGTTCCGGAAACAGTACGATTTCAGCAACGAAGATATTGTTACTCTCAAGAAAAGGGTTGTGGAGAATATGCTGGCCCAGACCCTTATTTCCTGGGAGGCCATAGCTCGCCATTATGAAAAACAACCTCCCTTCAAAAACACCTATGATTTCTACCGCAAACATCGACTTACTAGGGAGATTGAGAAACGCTTTATTGTACCCAAGGCGACCCTTGCTGAAGATGCGGCCCAACGATTTTACGAAAAGAATCAAAAACTATATACGTACCCTGAAATGGTCAGTTTTGTCCTGGTTGAGGGGGAAGTTGAGCTGATCAAACGTATCCACCAGGATATCGTCCAGGGGGCTAATTTCACCGAGGTAATTAATAAACATTTTCCCAGCGGACTACCAGTCAAACAGTCCGCTATTACCCAGCTTGAGCCAGAGATTAAAACGGCATTACTCGCTCTCAACAGAGGGGAGGTAAGCACCCCGTTCGTTATGAATGACAGCGGAAATCTTGTTAAATTAGTCCAGCATAAATCAGCAATACCCATCCCCTTTAAAAGGGTACAAGCTGAGATAAAACAAAAACTGGCTAAAGAAAAATATATTTCCAGTAAACAGGATTTTCTGGCTATACTGAAAGAAAAATCCACCATCAAGATCAACCAAAAAAAATGGGTTACGCTTCGCAATGATCTCGTCAGCCAAAATAGTGCAAAGTAAATATATAATCCCGCTCCTACTCCTAGGGCTCCTGGTCTCCTGCGTTCAGGAATCCTCGTCACCCAAGGTGGTACGTAAGGGCTGCAAGGACTGCCATCCCGAGATGGCGGCAGGCCTGCAGGCTGGCATAGTGCATAAACCTGTTGCCGATAATGCCTGCGATGCCTGTCATCTGCCCCATGGCATTGTTGGTGGTGTATTTATGCGCGACAAGACTCCAGCCCTCTGCTTTCGTTGCCATGGCACGATGGCGGCAGGCCTGCAGGATGTTTCAGTGCATCAACCCGTTCAGCAGGGGAAATGTTCAGCATGCCACGCCCCCCATAATGGTCCAAAGCCAAATCTACTGGCGCAAACGGTAAACGAATCCTGTTATGAATGCCACGAGCGCCAGGATTTTGAACGTAAAAACGTACACCCCCCTGTTCAGCAAGGCTGTACGACCTGCCATAATCCGCATAATGCCGGTCAGGAAAAACTGCTTAAATTACAAGCCGACGAGGGGTGTCTGCAATGCCACACCAACACAACAGACCCCTTCAAAAAGGCGCACTCCGGATATGCCACAAGTAATGGCTGCATAAGTTGCCATACCCCTCACAGTTCCGAGGCAAAAGGCCTTCTTAAAGCACAGTACCATAAGCCCGTTAAAGAGGGAGACTGCGCCGCCTGCCATGGAACTGACAAGGCTGGCACTATCCTTCCCCCTGTTGAACCAAACAAGCTGTGTATTTCCTGCCACGA
>JAJRUT010000002.1 GCA_024277655.1 Deltaproteobacteria bacterium
GTGAGAAGTGAGAAGTGAGAAGTGAGAAGTGAGAAGTGAGAAGTGAGAAGTGAGAAGTGAGAAGTGAGAAGTGAGAAGTGAGAAGTGAGCGGCGCTGCGCTCCTATTGAGAATAAGGGACCAAGATGAAAAAGGTTGAAGAGTGGCTGGGTGGGGCGGTTGTTCGTTATCGCTGGCTTGTGATTATCGGCTGTTTTATGCTTGCCGGGCTTGCTGCCTCCGGCATTGGCAGACTTGAATTTGTCAATGATTCAAGAACGTTTTTCAGTGATGAGAATCCGCAACTAAAGGCCCTTGAGGCGCTGGAGAACACCTATACCAAATACGACAACCTGATCTTTGTCTTTCAGCCTGCCACGGCTTCGGTGTTCACCAAGGACACCTTGACAGCGGTGTATGAACTCACCCAGGAGGCGTGGAAGATTCCCTACTCCAGCCGGGTGGATTCCCTGACAAATTACCAGTACACCCGAGCTGTGGGAGATGATCTGCTTGTTGACGATCTGGTGGTTGACCCGGCGCTCCTTACCGCAGCAGATATTGCTCGAATCAAGGACATTGCCTTAAATGATGTTCTTTTAAAAGACTATATTGTCTCGGCTGACGGCAGGGTTACCGGGATTAATGTCAATACCATTAAACCGGGACGCCATAATAACGAAGCTAGTGAGATGGCGGAGTATGCCCGGAAGCTTGGGCGGCAAATTGAGCTTAAACATCCGGGCTTAAAGATCTACATCACCGGCGGGGTGATGGTAGATAACGCCTTTGGTGAGGCATCCAAACGGGATCTATCCACGCTTATTCCCTGTATGTTCTTGGTGCTGCTTGCGGTGATGGCGGTGGCGTTACGTTCTTTGCAGGGAACCCTGGTGACCTGTGTGGTCATTGTTTTTTCAATGCTCAGTGGTCTTGGGGTTGCTGGATGGCTAGGTTTTGACCTGTCCCCAGCCTCAGCCAATGCCCCGGTTATTATTTTGACCCTGGCGGTCGCCGACTCCATTCATATCTTGGTTGCCATGTTTCAGCAGATGCGGGCGGGTCTTGGTAAATATGAGGCTATTGCCGAGTCGCTACGGGTTAATCTTACTCCCGTATTTGTGACATCCCTGACCACTGCTATCGGTTTTCTAACCATGAATTTTTCCGATGCGCCGCCTTTCAGGGATCTCGGTAATATTGTTTTCATGGGGATCTTTGCAGCCTTTATCTATTCTGTTTTACTTCTGCCGGCCATGATGGCGGTGTTGCCGGTGCGGGTGAAGAAATGCTCTAAACAGGTCAATCGCTATGAACTTTTTGCCGATTTTATTATCGCCCACCGCAAGAGGGTATTTTGGTCTATGCTTATGCTGGTTCTGGCCTTCTCCAGTGGCGTTTTTCGCATAGATCTTGATGATACCTTTGTGGAATATTTTGACCATAGCTATGACTTTCGCATTGCCTCGGATTTTTCTGAAACAAATCTCACCGGCCTTAATATCATTGATTTTGATTTGGCCTCCGGTGAAGAGGGTGGGGTGAATAATCCCGAGTATCTCCAGACCCTAGAGGCTTTTGCCATCTGGTTTCGCTCCCAGGATCTGGTGCGTCACGTCTATTCAATTACCGATATCTATAAAAAATTGAATAAATCCATGCATGGTGATGATGAGGCCTGGTACATCCTGCCAACGGAGCGTGAACTCGCCGCCCAGTATCTCCTGCTTTATGAGATGAGCTTGCCCTTTGGTCTTGATTTAAATGATCGAATTAATGTAGATAAGTCGGCATCCCGGATGACTGTTAACCTTGCAGGGATTTCCTCCAAACAGCTTCGCAGTCTCGAAGAAAAGGGGCGGCAGTGGTTACGGCTTAATGCGCCAAAATCCATGTTCACCCACGGCTCTGGTCTGTCCATGGTCTTTGCCCATATCTCAGAGCGGAATATTAACTCCATGCTCATGGCCTCGGTTCTGGCCCTGGTTCTTATTTCGCTGGTTTTGATTCTTGTTTTGCGTAACCTTAAGCTTGGACTTGTCAGTCTTTTTCCTAATCTCTTTCCGGCCTTTATGGCCTTTGGCTTTTGGGGCTATGCGGTGGGAGAGGTTGGTCTGTCGGTATCGGTGATGATTGCCATGACCCTTGGTATTGTGGTGGATGATACGGTGCATTTTTTGTCGAAATATCAGCGGGCTCGCAGGGAGCATAACCTGAAGAGTTCTGAGGCGGTGCGTTACGCCTTTAAGAGTGTTGGCTCGGCAATTATGGTGACCACGGTGATTCTCACTATTGGATTTTCAGTCCTGTCCATGTCAGGCTTTCAGATCAATTCCCATATGGGGGCCATGACGGCGATCACCATTGTTTTTGCCATTTTACTAGATTTTTTCTTTTTACCAACTCTGCTTATGCAGCTTGAGGAGAAGTAATGAAATTTTTTGTTACCTGTTTAATATTGGTTTTACTTCCCGTTTCAGGGTTTGCTGAATCAGTCGGGGAAAAGGGGCTTGTTATCGCCACAGAGGCGGATCGGCGTAGCGCTGGCTTTGGTGATTATACTGCCAATATGGAGATGGTGCTTCGCAACAAACATGGTCAGGAGAGTCGCCGGAAGATGCGGCTTCGCACCCTTGAGGTTAAGGGGGACGGGGACAAGAGTCTGACAATATTTGACACCCCGCGCGATGTGAAGGGTACGGCCTTTCTTACCTTCAGCCACAAGGTCGGTGATGATGATCAGTGGTTGTTTTTACCTGCCTTGAAACGGGTAAAACGGATCAGTTCCAGAAATAAATCCGGCTCGTTTATGGGGAGTGAGTTTGCCTACGAAGACATCGCCAGCCAGGAGATCGAGAAGTACACCTATAAGTATTTGCGTGATGAGATGTATCTTGATATGGACTGTTTTGTCCTTGAGAGGTACCCGGTGGATGTGAAGAATTCCGGTTATACCCGGATGGTGAGTTGGCTCGACAAATCTGAATATCGCCCCTTTAAGGTGGAGTATTATGACCGTAAGGGATCACATTTAAAGACGCTTATTTTTAGCGACTATCATCTCTATATTGAGACCTACTGGCAGTCTCACTCCATGCTTATGACCAATCATCAAAATGGCAAGGTTACTTAACTGATCCTGTCTGATTTTAAATTCCGCACCGGTCTCAGGGAGCGTGACTTTAGCAAAAACTCTTTAAAGAGGGCAAAGTAGAGCTAGTAGCTTGTCCGAGAATATAAGACGAAGCGAAAAGGTGGAGATAAGCGCAGACTTCGAAATTGAGACCATATTTCCGCTCATTTTCTGCGAATATCTGGCTGTTTAAGGGAAAATAGCGGGAAAATGGCCAATTTCTCCGGCTTTGTAACCGGCTTCCTGTTCTCGGACAAGCTCCTAGGCGGGCCCCGTGTTCAGGAAAAACGTTGGCGTGGGGTGGTTAAAAAGGTGAGCAAATGGCAGAAGTTTCACAAGGAACGTGGTAAAGATCTCTTTACGGAGCCAGTGTTGGCATATTGTGATGGCGGAGATTTTATCGTTGGGCGCCAGGAGCAGATGGCCGGTTCTGTCTTGCATCACATCTTGAAGGGATGTGATGTCCAAGGCGCTTTATCTTTACATCCTTGAAATACGAACCTTTGTCGAAATATGTGATTTTTGTTGCCTGGATGCAAAACTATACAGCTATTTTTAAATTATTTTGTCGGGAAAAATATGTTCAAAGAATATAACTCCATCTTCTTATTTGCCGTACGGTTGCGATGATGGTTACGGAAAATGGTGCAAAAACAATTCTCTATCTTGGTGGTTGTCGTTCAGGTAAGAGTCGTTTGGCTGAGGAGTATTGCCGAACCGCGTTTGATCTTAGAACCTATATTGCCACCATGACCATCACCGGTGATGAGGAGATGAACGAGCGTATTGCCATGCACAGGTTGCAGAGGGGAGTAGAATGGCGTCTGGTTGAAGAGCCTCGGGATATCTGCGGGGTGCTTGGTTCGGTACCTGAAAATGGTGTGGTTCTTATTGATTGTCTTACCATGTGGATCACCAATATGCTTCTTGCCGATACATCCGATACCTTTATGGAGCAGGAGGTACGCCGTCTCTGTGATCTTCTGCGTACGCCCCCCTGCACCGTGGTGCTTGTCGCCAATGAGGTCGGTTTAGGGATTGTGCCTGAATCTGCTTTGGCTAGGCGTTTTCGTGATCTTGCCGGTTGGGCCAATCAGCAGGTGGCAGGCGTTGTTGGGAGGGTTGTCTTTGTTGCAGCCGGATTACCACTGCTCTTGAAGGATGAGGGCGGGCTATAATGGCTTTTATTCATGGTGGTAATATTTTGGCGGTGGCAAGGGAACTTGGGGTTAAGCCCAGTGAGCTAATAGATATGTCCTCGAACCTGACTCCCCTGGGTCCTGTTCCTGGCCTTGAACCGGTTTATCGTGAGGCCTTTGCCGAAATAGGCTGTCTTCCCGATGCCACAAGTGAGTCCTTGCGGGGTGTGTTTTGTGCTAAATTCCAGTGTGACTTGTCTGAGGTTGTGGCCGGGAACGGGACCACGGAATTTATTTATGATTTGGCTGTAAAGATTGCCGCTCGCCGCATTATTATTGTTAACCCCACTTATTCAGATTATAAGCTTGGCTGTGAGTATAATGACAAGGAGTGGCGAAGTTATACGTTGCTTCCTCCTAATTTTAATCTGTCCCTTACAGGCCTTGGGCGTGACCTTGTGGCTGGGGATCTTGTCTTTATCTGTAACCCGAATAACCCGACAGGGACGATGGTTGATTCGGCGCGTCTCCATGAATTTATCCGTCTGCGACCGGAGATAAATTTTGTTGTCGATGAGTCTTACTTGCCCTTTACCCATGAGGTGTCTCTGATTCATTTTCCTCGTCTGGCAAACCTGTTTATTCTCTGTTCTTCATCCAAAATTTATGGTATCCCAGGCCTCAGATTGGGGTTTATGGTTTCGGCAAAGGATAGTTTGCGACCAATTCTCTCCCGTCAGAAACCCTGGGTGGTGAATCGCCCGGCCCAGCTTTGTGGAGAATTCCTTCTGCGGGAGGGGGATAGTTATATCGCCAGGGTGCTGGCCTTTATTGATAGGGTGAAGCCTGAATTTGTTGAGTCTTTAAACCAGATTGCCGGCCTTGAAACGGTTGCCGGGGTAACAAATTTTATTCTCTGTCGTCTGGCAAGCTCCAGGTCTGTGGCCGATTTCAGGGCTGATATGTTACAGAGGCGAATCATGATTCGTGATTGTTACTCCTTTGATGGTCTGTCAGACCAGTATTTTAGAATCTCTTTGCAGAGTGAAGAGAGAAATAATAAATGTCTACAGGCCATGAAAGAGTGTCTTTCCTGACTTTTAAATAGAAATATATAAAAAACTATGCGTATTGCAATACTTTCAGACACCCACGACCATATGGCAAACTGCCGGGCGGCCATTACATATTGTAATTCTTACGGCGTGCAGCTTCTCATTCATTGTGGTGACCTTGTCTCACCTTTTATGCTTATTGAGCTTGAGCGGTTTAATGGCCCGGTTCATCTTGTTTATGGGAATAATGTTGGCGATCAGCATCTTATTTCCAGGTCATGTGGGGTGAAATACCCCAGCATCACCCACCATGGTCTGCTCGGAGCTGTTGAGGCTGGCGGGGTACGTTTTGCCTTTCATCATCTACCCCACACGGCAAGAATGATTGCGGCCCAGGGTGGTTTTGATGTGGTGTGCTGTGGGCATACCCATCGTTATCATATTGAAGAGGTCGGCGACGTCTTGTTGATTAATCCTGGCGATCTGCATGGTGGCAAGGAGCAACCTGGGTTTGTTATTTATGAGACAACCTCCAGAACCACCGAACGGGTTGATATAGGTGTGCCGTTTTTTCCTGATGAAATCTGAGAGGAAACATATAAACTGAACTTTCCTACTTGTGCCATACTGCTGAATTTGCGTCTGTTTGGTTTTATTGTAAACCTTATATGTGGATTAAGAAGTCAGGATTCAGCCCAACATATTGGCTTGTTTTTACTGAATCCTGACTTCTTAATTCAATATGATTAGCTTCGGTAGGACACTTGAATAACAACGTAATAATAGGACAATATGTCAAGTGGGAGAGTTGAGTTGTAAGGCTAGGCTTGTTGTTTGATCTGGCTGTAGTTCAAACTGAAAAAATTCTAATCTTTTACTTAAAATTATAATGAGGCCCTTTATGTCCAGTGACCAAGCAATGGATAGTATGAAAGATGGTGGCGATTTTGCTGCAATGTTTGAATCATCATTTTCGGAAAATGAAAATCTTGAGCCGGGACAACTGGTTGAAGCTGAAATTGTTCGGATCAGTAAGGAGTGGGTGTTTCTTGATCTGGGCGGCAAGAGTGAGGGAGCCTTGGCAACCTCGGAACTGCTTGGTGATGACGGTGTGATTTCGGTCAAGGAAGGAGAGACGGTCTCGGCCTATTATCTGGCCAATGAGCAGGGTCAGAAACTGTTCACCACAAAAATCGGTGGTGCCGCCGCCAAGGCCCATCTTGAGAATGCCTTTGAGAATGGTATTCCGGTTGAGGGTGAGATTAAAAAAGAGATCAAGGGTGGCTTTGAGGTGCATATTGGTGAAGCCATTCGTGGCTTTTGTCCGTATTACCAGGTTGCCTTGCGCAGGGTCAGTGATCCTGAGACCTTAATTGGTCAAACCTTTAATTTTCAGATCATTGAATTTAAAGAGGGGGGGCGCAATATTATCCTCTCCAGGCGCTCAATTCTTGAAGAGGAGCAACAGGAGCTAAAGGAGAAGTTGAAGGATGTGCTTGAGGTTGGCCAGGTGGTTGAGGGTGAAATTACCTCCATCCGTGATTTTGGGGCCTTTGTCGATATTGGTGGCGTTGAAGGACTTTTACCTGTCTCCGAAATCAGTTATACTCGGATTAAAGACGTGCGTACCGTTCTTGAGGAGGGGCAACGGGTGTCCGTGGCTATTCTGAAGCTTGATTGGGATAACGATAGGTTCTCTTTTAGCTTAAAGGATACCCTGGCCAACCCTTGGGATATCATTGAGTCCACTATTGTTGAAGGGACTTGTGTTACAGGTACGGTGGCACGGATTACTGATTTTGGGGCCTTTGTAACGGTAGCATCCGGTATTGACGGCCTGCTCCATATTTCCAATCTTGGGGCCGGGCGACGGATTAATCACCCCCGTGAGGTGGTGAGCGATGGAGAGGAATTGGAGGTTAGTATAGATGCTATTGACGTGGAGAATAAGCGCATTTCCCTGTCCTTGCCCCATGTGGAGCAAAAGAAACAGGATATTCTCGCTAAAAAGCGTGATGCCAATCAAAAGGCGCCGGATTTGCGTGAAGAGTTTCAGCACTACTCGCAAGAAAAGACGAAAAAGACGACATCATCAATGGGTACCTTTGCTGATTTGCTAAAAGGGACTGGTGAAAAATAGATTCTTTTTCAGGCCACTTTTTTGACATGGATGTCCAGGATAGACAGGATTACTTTTATTGTTTCTGTGTAGGGCTAAAATCTTCGCCTTTCGGAGTATCGTCCCCCCCCCCTTATCTGTCCTAATAAAACTATCACCTGCTTTAGCTGGTGGTAGTTTAGTATCCTGCCCATCCTGCCCATCCATGTAGAAACAGAGATTAAGAAAAGTGGCAGAGCCATGTTACTCTTCGTGTGCACTGCAAAACGCAGAGGGCGCAAATAAGTTATAGTTATAAGTGACTTAGAAGTATTGTTGTTTGTCTCTACGGCAAACACATTTTTACCCTTTGCAAGAGTCTAACCGGGCAAGACTGGTTTTTAACATCAACATTGGCTGAAGTCTGGCATGCATGCACAAAAAAAAGCCTTTTCCAATAAATGGAAAAGGCTTTTTTTGATTACAGTCTCTGTCAAAGACAGATTGAACCCGACAAGCGCTTATCTAAGCTGGACAACTTTACAATGAATAAATCAAACGTAAAGCGATCTCATCGGTTAATGTTCACCTGTATTACAGCTTTTGAACGTTATCAGCTGCAAGTCCTTTAGGACCGTCAACGATATCGAAGGAAACGCGTTGTCCTTCTTCAAGAGATTTGAAACCTTCTGCTTGAATTGCTGTGTGGTGAACAAAAACATCACTACCGTCTTCTTGCTCGATGAAACCAAAACCTTTTGCGTCGTTAAACCACTTCACTGTACCTTCTGCCATCTTACTGCTCCTTTATACGGGTTCAAAAATATGAACCACTTTATTAAATAGCCGACAAGAGCCGGCTTGACCACCTTGCTGGTGGTCGTGATATCAACATCATTTGCTGGAGATATCAAAATTAAAATCACGCCCAAAGCGTAATTAAGTAAGTTATTAAAAAGGGTTATTCCGTGCGATTAAACCTTAGAAAATTACCTTGTGAAAAATTCCATTGAAGATGCTATTCGGTATCATCGCATGTTTTTCAACTTTTGCAAATGTTTTTTTTGTTTTCTTGGAAAAAAACTTTTGTGAATGATTTTACTGGTCTATTTCTTTCTTACTATCCTGGTGCCATTTATACCAGCCGTAGGTTGATAGAAAAAAGTAGACCGTGAACAAAATAGACTCCGCCATCATCCTCTTTGTTCCGAAAGAGTAGACCCAACCAACGTTGGCGATAGTCCACAGAGGCCAGCAGTAGATGTTCTTTTTTATATTAAGCCAGGTGCCAAGCAGGCTGAAGATGGTCATTAGCCATTCGAACATGAAATTATCCTTAAGCTGTTTTTTTATGACGAAACTTCTTACCTATATCAAAGGCCCTGCCGATGGTTTCTCCTAAAACGTGATATTTTCTGACCACGGGGGAAAAGACCACGGGGTTCAGGAGATCTACGTCCGGGACATCCTGTTCGCCAAGGATGCTTTCCATTGCCTTGACATCGATAATCTCGCCAATAAACTGGGTGTGCAGCCCAATTTCAACCACGTCTTTTAACCTGCACTCGATATTGAGGGGGAATTCCTTGATCATGGGGGCATTGACCTCTTTACTGCTTTCGCTGGTAAGACCAGTGTCCGCAAGCTTGTCCGTATTGCGACCGGTGGAAATGCCGAAATAGTCCACCTCGGTGATAAATTCCCGGGTGGCAATATTGACGGTGAAAGCCTTGTTGCGCATGATGTTGCCGTGGGTATAGGTAGCCTCACGCAGAGACACGGCAAGGCATGGTGGTTTGGAACAACATATTCCTCCCCAGGCGGCGGTCATTACATTGACACTGTTACCTTGGTTGTAGGTGGCAATGACCCAGACGGGTGTAGGGTAGACAAGGGGGGTGGCTCCGAGTGATTTTTTCATTTTTGTTCACATTTTGTTTGAGTTAGACCACGTGGTGTGGCACGGCTCTTTACTTTGCAGTAGTGCCAGTCATTCTTTGGCGTACCACCTCAAAGAGGGTGATCCCGGCGGCAACCGAAGCGTTTAGCGAGTCAAGCTTGCCCTGCATGGGGATGGTGATTTTAAAGTCACATTGTTTGGCCACCAGGGGCCTAATGCCCTTTTCTTCGTTACCAATTACAATACAGAGAGGGCCGCTTAAATCGGTTTGGTAGATGGGGACAGCGTCATCTTTAACCGTACCATAATTCCAGATTTGATAATGTTTTAGGAGTTTTAGGAAGTTTGCAAGGTTGGTGACCATAATGATTTGCAGGTGGCTCAATCCTCCGGCGGCAATCTTTTGCACCGTGCCGCCCAGGGGGGCTGAACGATCCTTGGGGATAATAACACCTGTAACCCCTGATGCGGCTGCTGAGCGTAAAATTGCCCCAAGGTTGTGGGGATCCTGGATGGAATCCAGGGCAAGGAGGAAGGGTGTTGTTTTGCTGTTTTCAAGGGATGCTAGAAATGTTTTTTCGTCCACGGTGGCAATGGCCATAGTTCTTGCTATAACACCCTGGTGGTTACATTTGTTGTTACCTTCACCGACAATATAAAAGTCCTCTTCAAATTTAACCTTGATGCCATTCTGCTTGGCTAGATCTATAATGGCCTGGATCTTGGCCTGTTTTTTACCCTTTAAGATAAATATCTCAGCAATGGTCTTGGGGGATTTATGCAGGGTCTCAGTAACCGGATGGATACCCCAGGTGATAAAGTCAGACTCGTTAAATCGTCTGCCAGTCTTGTTGTGTTTTTTGGTCATGGTGTTTTTTTGTTTAGCCGCCAGTTAGCAGGCGGCAGTTCAATGATGTTATCGTAGCAGGTGAGTGATCTTGCTCTGGTAAGCATGGTTTATGGATGCCATACTTTATAGTAGGGCAATTTCCTGACCGTTTGCCAGCCGTCGCCCCTTTGCCCGCAGACTTAAAATAATGGCACGAAACATCTCACTAGCCTCCTCAATGGAATCATTTACCACGACAAAGTCGTAGAAATCTACGTCACCCAACTCTTTTTTGGCATTGCTGAGGCGCAGGGCAATGGTTGCGTCATCATCGGTACCCCTGCCGCGGAGTCTTTTTGCCTGTTCTTCCCAAGAGGGGGGGATGATAAAGATAGAGTAGGGTTGTTTAAGTTTCTGGCGAACCTGGCGCGCACCCTGAATATCAATATCGAGAACAACATCCTGCCCTGTTTCTTGTAAAGCCAACACAGAGTGTACAGAAGTGCCGTAATAATTACCATGTACCTCGGCCCATTCCAGAAAATCTCCCTGATCCTTGAGGCGCAGAAATTCATCCTTGCTGACAAAATGATAATCGCTCCCATTTTTTTCACCGGCCCGTGGCCCACGGGTTGTGTGGGATATGGAGAAGCTGATGGGGCCAAGTTCCGGCATGACCCTCTTTAAAATGGTGGTCTTACCGGTGCCGGATGGAGCCGAGAGTATAATGATATTGCCTTTCATTTAGTTCTCCTTGTCGTCAATAGGCGAGGCGCTAAAACGTTGGGTGACCGTTTCCGGCTGGATGGCTGAGAGGATCACATGGTTGGTGTCAAGAATGATGATGGATCTGGTCTTTCGCCCTTCGGTGACATCGATAAGCTTCTTCTGGGCCTTGGCTTCGTCTTTAAGTTTCTTCACCGGGGATGATTTGGGGTTCACCACAAGGAGGACCCTGCCTGCCACCACTGAGTTGCCGAAACCGACATTAATCATGTGTTGTGTCATGTTCTTACTCCAGATTCTGAACCTGCTCGCGCATCTTTTCAATTTCGCTTTTCAGGGCCACGGTCTGGTGGGCGATGGTTGAAGAGCTTATCTTGGAGGCCAGGGTGTTGATTTCTCGCAGGAATTCCTGGAGTAAAAAGTCGAGCCTGCGACCAACCGGTTCGTTTAGATCCAAAAAGGCCTGAAATTGGTCGATATGGGAATGAAGGCGTACCACCTCTTCAGTGACATCGGCCTTATCGGTGAGGATCACCACCTCCTGGGCCAGACGCAGGGGGTCGAGATCAATACCGTTTAAGAGTTTTGTGATTTTATCTTCCAGATTTTTTTTGCGGTGTTCCAAAAGTTCCGGTAGGGCCTGGTCAATTTCATCAATGACCTTGGAGAAATCATTTAATCTCTGGGCCAAATCATTTTTTAGGTGGTGGCCCTCGTTTTCCCGCATGGCCAGCGACTCGTGCAGGGCCATGTTGATGGCCGGTTGCAGATCGTTCCACACCTCGTCCATATCCTGTTCCTGTTTTTCTGAGATAATGACCTGGGGGTAGGTGGCGACAAGGCGGAGCAGTTCCGAAGGACTTGTGCCAAGCTCAAGGTTCGTGGCCAGGGTTTGCAGGCAGGCGTAATACTCTTGGCTAAGGTCATGATCCACCACAAGTCTACTGGTGCTGCGTGCGGAACCGGTGCTGGTAATAACCACATCAACATGGGCCCGGCTAAAAGAGGTGGAGATCAGTTTTTTGATTCTATCTTCAAGGGGATTTAGGCGATGGGACATCTTGGGGCGAATGTCGCAAAAACGATGGTTGACTGATTTTATTTCTACAGACCAGCCACTGTCACCAGTCTGGTCTCCCCGGCCAAAGCCGGTCATGGAGCGGGGAAAACTCATTGCAATACCTCAAGTAACTCTTCTTTACTGGTGGTTGCCGTGCCGACCTTACCCACGACAATGCCTGCCGCGTAGTTGGCAAGTGTCGCGGCCTCTTTATGGGACAGGCCCACGGCAAGTCCCATGGCCAGGGTGGCAATAACCGTATCTCCGGCACCGGTGACATCATACACCTCACGGGCCACGGTGGGAATACTGAAAAGAGGTTCATCGCCACTGAGAAGGGCCATACCTTCCTCGCCACGGGTGATGAGTACCGCCTCACTGTCAATTTCCTTTTTAAGTTTGGTCGCAGCCGCAAGGAGTGAATCGGCATCGGTAATGTCCACTCCGGACATGAGTTTTGTTTCAAGGTTGTTGGGGGTGATAATGGTGGCTCCTTTAAAAAACTCAGGATGACCTGGTTTCGGATCAACAATCATGGGGATATTATGTTTTTTAAGTAGGATCCGCAGGTGGTTCATGAGTGGGGCGCAGATCACCCCTTTATTATAATCCGAAACAACCACTGCCTGAAACTTGCCAAGGTGGTTATCAAGAAAATCGTACATGCTTTGTAAGATTTCAGCCGTGAGGGGGGTGGACTGTTCCCGATCAAAGCGGACAATTTGCTGGTTCTGGGCGATAACTCTGGTCTTTTTGGTGGTGGGTCGGTCGGAAGTGCGGACAACACCATTGGTGGGAAAATCAATTTCCTCAAGCAGGGTCAGAAACTGTTCACCCATGAAATCGGTACCGATAATACCACAGATTGTACCCCTTGCGCCAAGTCCGTAAAGGTTATGGAGAACATTGGCCGAACCGCCCAGGAGCAGGCTCTCTTTCTGGACATTAACAACCGGTACCGGAGCCTCGGGGGAGATGCGGGTAACGGAGCCGTAAATAAAGTGGTCGACAATGATATCGCCGATAACCAAGATGTTGGCCTTGTTAAATTGCTGGAGGCCGGCACGAAGTTTCGCATGGTCAATAGATACGAGGTGTTGGTTCATAGTAATTGTACTGTTGGGTAAATTAAAGGAGGGGGGCCTGTTGATAAGTCTGATAATGTGAGGATGCTATAGCAAAAATACGCTTTATAAGCAAATACCTTTCGTTCTCACTGAGACGTTTTTGACTAACCTTAAGGCAGGAGGTTGTCTTGTTTTTGCTTTCAGGTTGCCATCTGGTGAAAAAACGGGGGTTGGGTGCCCCTTTAAAGCAGATGATGGCCGGGGTGGAGCATGCCGTGGCAATATGGCCGCTGCAGGAGTCGTAACCGATAAAAAGTTCCGCCTGGTGGATTTGGCTGGCAAGCTCTGCCACGGATTGCTGGGCCCTGAAGAAGGTGCCTTGGCTGCTTTTTGATGCGGACCGCTGGTTGATATATTCTGCAATGGTCATGGTCTGGTTTAGTTCATCTTCGCCTGCGCCTGAGTCAAGGATGATGTTTACCTCTCCAAGGTCGAGAAGGGCCGATATGAGTTGCTGTTCAAACACTAAAGAGACGCGTTTGTTTTGATCGTGGCCCACGCCAAAATTAAGAACAATGGTAAAGGTGCTGCTCTGGGTCTGGTGCGGATTAGTTGGTGTTGTGATGGCGGGGTGGCTGTAATCACTGGTGTTTAGGAGGGTGTCAAGCCAACTGTTGGTTATTGTGGATAGGGAATTGCTCGTCTGGTCTGTTCTGGATGGCAGGATATAGGTGGATTGTTCAGGGGCCAGGGGCAGGAGGCCCAGTTGACTGAGTCTTGTGTCCGGGTCGATGAGGAGAAACTTACAGGCATCCAGATTGGCCTGCTCTTTCTTTATAAGCTGTTGCAGCTTTCCGCTGTTTTTTAGCCGTTCAAGGCCAAGGGCCTCTTCTTCGATAAAAAGGATATGGTGTAAGTAGGGGGCACTGAGGAGTTGTGGCAGGTGGGTTGGGCCGATCAGGGTTATATGGGCTTTAGGAAAGTGGTGGTGCAGGCGCTGGATAATGACTGAGGTGATGCTGACGTCTGCGCCGATGGTCACTCTGGAAAGGACACATATTTTTTTAAGCTGTTTCTGGTGCCGTTGGCTAATAGTCTTATTGTCTGTAATGCGCTGCAGTCGGGCGATAAGTTGTGTTGCTGTATGTAGCCCTTCCAGGTTCAGGGGCTGGTGTAGGCTGCTATTTTCATTGCCAGCGACGAAGAGTATCAGGTTTGCCAGAATAAGGTTTGCCGCCTTGGCGCCGGAGTCTGTGAAATCATCACAGAGGGGAATGATGATCCTTTGGTATAGGGCATTGTCGGCCTGCATTGCCAGGGTTTGCTCGGAATCAAAACACATGGCGGATAAAAGCCTTATGATTGCAAGGTCAGGAGTATCTGTCCCTATTTGGGATGCCATGAAAATATCGGCTAAATGATGGGGGAGTGGTGTTTGTGCTGTCAGAAAAACCTCCTGCCTGATTGGTCTACCTTAATTTTAGTGCTCAGTTGTACCAGATTTATGGTGAAAGCAAAGGTCGATATTGTGAAAAGGTTGTTTTCTTTGTTGACCTGCGAGTCATTCGTTACGACCGGGGCACTCATAATAAAAAAAGTCGTAAGCCACGAATATATGTGGCTTACGACTTTTGGGTTCAGTCATGAATATGTGGTGTTTACGACTTTTCTCTTAAAGGTCATCCTTGGTTGAGTGACAAACAAAGCAACCGCAGTTGTTGTTAGCCGTTCCGGCGTCACAGTTGTTGAGGTAATCCCAGCGGAGGATGTCTGGGTATTGGGTGCCATGGGCCCTATGGCATGACAAGCACATAACCACGGCCTCGCTTCTTACCGGGTTCGCGGTGTTCACCCAGCCAACAGGAACCAATGGGTCGTAGCCTGTAACCGGATCATAGTTGTTATATTCGGTTGTTCCCTCTGGTAGGGCAATATCGGTTGGATGGCGTAGCCAGGGGTTGCCCAGGTTGTCGGTTTCGTGAAAGGTAGTGTGGCAACCCCCGCAAAAGCTGGACATGGAATGTGTCGTTGCAAGATTTGTGTCGGGAGGATTGACAACACCCTTGTAGACATTGTGGTTGCTACTGCTTGGCACCTGCTCCCAGTCGGGTGATTCAATACCCATGACATAGTTGTTGCCACTCTCATGACCCTGGAGAAAACGATAGGCCGGGGTGTCGGTGTGGTGATTGACCACGGTATGACAACCCTGGCATCCTGTTTTACCGGTGCCACCAAGGGCCTCGCTGGGAGGGAAGGCCAGTGAGGCGTGACAGATACCGGTGCCAAAGCTCGTCGACGAACAGTTTTGTCGGCCAGGAGCCTCTGTTAAAACAAGGTCAGCATCGGAAATACCCCAAACATTATGGCCATGGGAGTCGTTAACACTACCCTGGCCGATACTGTTAAAGTTGCCGGCGGCCAGAGGTTGGGTGGGGTAGCTTGCGCCAATGTTCCAGACAATGGGGATTTTGGTCAGACCAACGGTGGTGATCGTGTCTCCTGTGGTGCTGGAGTGACAGCCAACGCAGGAGTCGGTTAGCAGGTTGTTTACAGGGCTTGGGGAGATAGGGTTGCCATCCTGACTGTTATGCATAATATGGCAGTTGGCACACTTACCTGAGACTTTGGCTTCGGCAAGACCTATGCAAGCGATTAATGCCAGTAGGGCGACTGATAGGCTGGAGATGATTTTCATTGTTATGGCAACTCTAGTAAGTTCTTATTTTCATTGCAGAAAAATAGTA
>JAJRUT010000024.1 GCA_024277655.1 Deltaproteobacteria bacterium
AAGGGTGAAACCCTTATTGATACCGCCTTGAACCTTGCGGCAATGAACCCGGATATTATTATTGTCCGCCACTCCCATTCCGGCTCTCCGGAGCTCTTGGCAAAACATACAAATGCGTCCATTATCAATGCCGGTGACGGATTTCATGAACACCCAAGCCAGGGACTCCTCGACATGATGACTGTTATTGAGCACAAGGGGCGCTTGAAGGGGATGAAGATTGCCATTATTGGTGATATCACCCACTCCAGGGTTGCCCACTCCAATATCTGCGGCTTTACAAAAATGGGGGCCTCGGTGTCTGTCAGTGGCCCAGCAACCTTGCTCCCTGTCGGTATTGATGCCATGGGTGCCAAGGTCTGCTCGACTGTTGAAGAGGCTGTTGCTGATGCCGATGTAGTTATGGCGCTCAGGATTCAGCTTGAACGCCAGACCGACCCGTTGTTTCCATCCCTAAGGGAGTATGCCAACCATTTTGGCCTAAACAACCAGGTGTTAACCCATGCCAAGCCTGATGCCATCGTCATGCATCCCGGGCCAATCAATCGCGGCGTTGAGATCGCGCCAGATCTGGCTGATGGCCCCCGCTCCGTCATTCTCGATCAAGTCACAAATGGCGTCGCTATTCGCATGGCTATGCTCTATGCCATCATGGGAGGCGGAGAAGGATGATTCTCTCCTTGCTTGCCTGCTGTCCAGAACTGTTCTTTAAGGAAAAATTATGACCCACGCAATCCTCTTACAAAATGGCCACATTATTGATCCTACAGGCAAGCTTGACGCCACCGGCTTTGTTCTTATTGACGGGGGGAAAATCTCGGCAATTTCCACAGCCGCACCCATCGTCCCTCCTGAGGGTACGCGTATTATTGATTTAAAGGGCCAATGGATCTGTCCTGGGTTCATTGATATGCACGTCCATCTCCGGGAGCCGGGTGAAGAGTACAAGGAAACCGTTGCCTCGGGCACAAAGGCTGCGGCCCATGGAGGATTTTGCGCGGTGGCCTGTATGCCAAACACCAATCCGGTTAATGACAATGATGCGGTAACCAACCTCATTCTTGCTAAGGCCAAGAAGGCCGGTTATGCCAAGGTCTATCCCGTTGGTGCCATTAGCAAGGCCAGTAAGGGGAATACTCTCGCTGAGTTTGGCGAGATGAGACGGGCAGGGGTTGTGGCGGTCACCGACGATGGTCATCCTGTTGAAGACAGCCAGATGATGCGCCGCGCCCTAGAATATAGTGGTAGCCACGACATGCTCATCATTTCCCATCCGGAAGAGATGAGCTTAAGTGGCGCAGGAGCAATGAACGAAAGCCCCCTTTCCACCCGTATGGGACTCCGGGGTATCCCCCGAGTTGCAGAGGAAATAATGATATACCGGGATATTGCCCTGGCAGAATACACCAACCGCCCCATCCATATTGCCCATATTTCTACCCGCGAGGCGGTGGATCTCGTCCGTAGGGCTAAGGCCAAGGGGACTAGGGTCACCACTGAGACCACCCCTCATTATTTCACTCTGACCGAAGAGGCGGTACTCGGCTATAACACCTATGCCAAGATGAATCCACCCCTGCGTTCAGAGGATGACAGACTTGCCATTCAGGAGGGATTACAGGACGGGACAATCGATGCCATCGCCACAGACCACGCGCCCCACTCCTCCGTTGAAAAAAAGGTGGAATTTGACCTTGCCGCAAATGGCATTATTGGCCTTGAAACATCGGTACCGCTGACTTTGGAGCTGGTTCGAGCTGGGCTTATATCAGAAACAAGGATGGTGGAGCTGATGTCTGTTAATCCCGCCAAGATTCTTGGCGTTAGTGGTGGCAGCCTGGCAGAAGGTCAGATAGCAGATCTGACTGTTATTGATCCAGATGTGACTTTTACATATAGCAAAGAGGCGGTGGTTTCAAACTCCCACAACTCACCATTTCTGGATCGCAAGATGCAGGGCAGGGCCGTTCTAACCATTGTTGATGGCAGTGTTGTCTATGACGGCTTGACCTCGTAGACTCGGAAACATAGGCCATCATATAAACCCCGAACAGGTCGACGGGTAACGGCCTACAGGCGGCGGGCAAGGAGCTTTATCACCTGCCTAGCCACCGCCCCCACCTTAAAATAAAAGACCTACTCCTCGTCCTCTTCAATATCCCGCGAATACCCGCAGGATTTTTCGGAACAACGCAGGTGCGGCCCGCGTTTCTTGGTGTTTTTCTCAAGCAAAAAGGGCAGGGAGCAATCAGGGCAGGCTTCGGCAACCGGTTTATCCCACAGGGCAAAGGTACATTTGGGGTAGTTATCGCAACTGTAGAACACCTTGCCACGCTTTGAGACCTTTTTGACGACCTCCCCCGAGCAACCATCCTCAGGGCATTTTACCCCTGTGGTTTCAGACTTGATGTTTTTACACTTGGGGTAACCGGAGCAGGCGAGGAACCGCCCGAACCGCCCATGTTTATACACCATGGGCATCCCGCATTTTTCACATTTTTCACCGGACTCTTCAGGCGCCTCCTTCTTCTGGGGGACAATGGTACCATCTTTTTCCTTGGTGAAATCAGTGGTGCTTTTACATTCAGGGTATTTTTCACAGGCCAGAAACTCGCCATTTCGACCCCACTTAATATTCATCACCCCCCCACATTCATCACATTTTATATCTGTGGGAATGGCGCTACGTTTCACCGAGCGCATCTCTTTTTTGGCCTTCTCCAAGGTTTCTTTAAAGGGGGTATAAAATTCCTTAAGCAGGGCTAACCATTTGATATTACCCTCCTCAACCTTATCGAGATTGCCCTCCATGGATGCGGTAAAATCAACATTCATAATGGCCGGAAAATGTTCAACCAGTAACTCGTTCACGACCTTGCCGAGATCGGTGGGGGCAAATTTACGCTGCTCAAGAAGGACATACTCCTTGTCCTGAATCACCGAAAGAATCGAAGCATAGGTTGAAGGACGACCAACCCCATTATCCTCCAGGGCCTTAACAAGCGTAGCCTCAGTATAACGGGGGGGCGGTTGAGTGAAATGCTGTTTTGGCTCAAGTGCAAGCATATCAAGGACATCACCCTCTTCAAGGGGTGGAAGCATCACATCCTTACCACTGCCCTGCACGGGTTTAGCGGTTTCATCTGCCGCCTCCACATAGAGGGACATAAATCCCAAAAAGCGCATGATCGACCCAGAGGAGCGAAATTGACACTTATCCGCCTCAATCACCACCGAAGTCTGGTCATACACCGCAGGCTTCATCTGACTGGCGACAAAGCGTTTCCAGACCAAAGTGTAGAGCCTAAGCATATCTTTCTCAAGGAACGAAGCTACCTTGTCCGGGGTAAGATTGACATCGGTGGGTCGCACGGCCTCATGGGCATCCTGAGCCCCTTTTTTGGTCTTAAAGGTGTTGGGCTCAGCCGGTAAATACTCCTTACCCTGCTCCTTTTCGATATACTCCCGAACCTGGGCCAGTGCCTCATCATTAATTCGGGTGGAATCAGTACGCATATAGGTAATAAGACCCGTGGGCCCATCACTACCTATTTCAACTCCCTCATAGAGGCGTTGGGCCAGGGTCATGGTCTTTTTGGCCGAAAACCGCAACTTCCGGTTGGCATCCATCTGCATGGAGCTTGTGATAAAGGGTGGACTTGAAAAACGGCGTTTTTCTTTTTTTGTTACCTTGCTTACCTTAAAAGAAGCCTTTTCAAGGTCCTTGACGATGTTTTTTGCTGACTTCTCATCACCAATACGGTTATCAGCCTTATCAACCTTCTGCTTACCAATCTTGGCTAAATTACCCAGGAAAATAGGGGGCTTGTCCTTTTGCAACTGGGCCGTCACCGACCAGTACTCAACGGCATCAAAGGCATCAATAGCCGCCTCACGCTCACAAACCATCCGGACGGCAACCGACTGCACACGCCCGGCACTTAAACCACGGCGAACCTTATCCCATAACAGGGGTGAAATTTGATAACCCACCAACCGATCAAGGATACGCCTGGCCTGTTGGGCCTCAAATTTATTCTGGTCAATTTCTGAGGCATTCTCAATGGCCTTCAGAATAGCCTTCTTGGTTAACTCATGAAATAAAACCCGGTGGAGTGGCTTTTTCGCCTTCTTGACACAGTGGGCAATATGGTGGGCAATGGCCTCTCCCTCGCGATCAGGGTCAGGGGCCAGATAGATTTCATCCGCCTTGCGGGCGGCAGACTTTAATTCATCTATGATCTTACTCTTGCCGCGAATGGTGAC
>JAJRUT010000025.1 GCA_024277655.1 Deltaproteobacteria bacterium
CGGGGGCATCGTGTAACGACGGTTGATCAGTCTGATATGCGCGGGTTGAGTACCGAATGAATTGGCTTCGTCGTGGAGCTGCCTCTATCTAGCACCTGGAGTTTCAGCTGGTAGGCTTATTCCAATAGGAGGGCTCGAGGGTTCTCCTGACCGTGTCCGCGCCCCTGGCAATGAACTGGAAGGAATGAGGGGGTCAAGAGCTTCTCTTGCTCTCAATATCAACATAATACGGAATTTATCTGTACACCCTACGAGATGTCCAGAGCCTGTTACAGGTTACAACACAAGATCTGTACTGAGGTAACGCTCACCGGTATCCGGCAGAATCACCACGATATTTTTCCCGGTGGATTCCTGACGTGTACCGATCTGCATGGCGGCATAGGCCGCAGCTCCCGAGGAAATACCACAGAGAATGCCCTCCTCTGAGGCCAGGTCCCGAGCCGTATTCATGGCCTGATTGTTGCTCACAGCAATCACCTCGTCAATAGTACCTTGATTGAGAATGGAAGGGATAAATCCAGCCCCTATGCCCTGAATTTTATGGGGCCCTGGTTCACCACCTGAGAGAACAGGGGAGTCTGTGGGTTCAACGGCGATGGTGAGAAGATCTGGATTATGTTCCTTGAGTATCTCTGAAATGCCGGTGATGGTGCCGCCGGTACCAACTCCAGCCACAACAATATCGACCTTACCCTCGGTATCCTCCCAGATCTCCCTGGCAGTAGTCTGCCTATGAGTTTCCGGATTTATCGGATTATTAAACTGATCTGGCATAAAACTGTTTGCCTGCTCACTGCAAATAACCCGCGCCCTGGCAATAGCACCCTTCATGCCTTCTTTCCCAGGTGTAAGGATGAGCTTTGCGCCAAAATGGGTGAGTAATTTCCGCCGCTCAACACTCATGGTATCTGGCATGGTAAGGATGAGCCGGTAGCCTTTAGAGGCGCAAATTGAGGCCAGGGCAATACCAGTATTACCACTAGTTGGTTCAACAATAACCGTGTCCTGGTTTATCTTGCCCTGCTTCTCTCCGTCCTCCAGCATGGCCTTTGCTACCCGGTCCTTGACACTGCCCAGGGGATTAGCCGCCTCGATTTTGGCCAGAATGGTTGCCGTGCTATCCGGCCAGAGGTTTAGCCTGATCAACGTAGTATTGCCGATGGTCTTTGGTAGAGATGGGTAAATATTCATTTATTCTCCTTATGAAGGATAGTCCTTGAGTGTCAGCTTTTGGCAACAGGCTAACAAAAGTGCACCCAAACTACATATCCTTGTGTATCAGCCAAGAGTTACTTGGGTTATTTTATTGTTTTCTTCTTACCATTACCCGAATAGATAAGTACCGGTTTTTCAAGCAGAACCTTGGTGTCCTGCGGAACAGATTCGGTAATCCAGATATTGCCACCAATGACTGATCTTGCCCCAATCACAGTTTCGCCCCCAAGAATAGTGGTATTTGCATAGATAATAACGTCGTCTTCAATGGTGGGGTGACGTTTTTGGTCGCGTAATTTTATTCCGGCATCAGGGGGGAGTGACAATGCTCCCAGGGTAACCCCCTGATAAATCCGCACTCCCTTGCCAATCACCGTGGTTTCACCAATCACCACACCTGTGCCATGATCGATAAAGAAACTCTCACCAATTTTTGCCCCTGGATGAATGTCAATTCCGGTAAAACTATGGGCATACTCGGTCATAATTCTGGGCAGAACTGGCACGTCCAGCTTGTACAACTCATGGGCCATACGAAAAATACTAAGCGCCTTTAAACCTGGATAACTGAAGATAACCTCATCTGGCCCTTTAGCCGCAGGATCTCCAACCAAGGCTGCCTGGATATCCTTTAACAGCATGTCGCTGATCGTCGGTAATGTTTGCAGGAACTTTAAGGCCTTTTCCTGGCCGTTATCCGTGCATTTTCGACAGGAGTCACGGGACTTGAAACATTCATGTTGAATAGCCCGGCTGATTTGACTGGTAAGTTTTTCAAACAACTCGGTGGTTTCCTGGCCCAAACAGTACTCAAGGTTGGCCGGGGTGATTGCAGTTGCTGAATAGTAGCCAGGAAAAAGGATGCGCCGAGCCTGATTGATGATTTCAATTATTTTTTCATAGGTGGGGATCGGAATGGAGCCAAGATGATCGAAACACCCCCGCTCATTACACGAGGCGGCAAGCTTGCGCACCACGGGTGGGATTTCCTGATACATGAGGTTATTGTCTTTATTATCGTTATTACAGTTTAAGTTTTCCGGGTTCTGGTGTTGCATGGTTTCAGCCCTGGTTAGTTTTTTTAGACTCGTGACTACTCTCTTCAGAATTTTTCGGCCTTTTCTCCACTAAAAAAATGCCGAAGGTCGCCCGTAAATTTGGTAAAAAACGGATAATCCGTCCCTGTAAATTATCGCTATGGGTGTTGATGGCGGCCTCTTTAATAATGGTACAGTTGGTCGCCTTAACAAATCTTCTAAAATCATGGAGGGTAATGACCCTGATATTAGGGGTGTCATACCACTCGTAGGGTAACTGCCTGTTCTTGGGGGCATATCCATAAAAGAGAATCTGCAGACGAATTGCCCAATGACAAAAATTGGGGAATGACACAATTATCTGGCGCCCAACCCGGATAAGCTCCTTTATGAGTTTATCCGGCTCGTACACCTGTTGCAGGGTTTGACTGAGGATGACATAGTCAAAGGCCTGGTCAGGATAATCTGTCACCTCTTCGGTAATATCTCCCTGCAGAACCTGCACCCCCCGCTCAATACAGGCAGTGACTTTTTCCTCAGAACTCTCAATACCAGTACCTCGCACCTGCTTATGGTCTTTGAGATAGCTGAGCAACTCCCCCTCGCCACAGCCAAGATCAAGAACGGTGCTTCCCTCTTTAATCCATGAGGCTATGATTTGCAGGTCAAAACGCATGGTATCCCTCTTCCAACCCAAGCCGGTCAATGAAATTACGCATCAGCGAGGCCTGGCGATCGTTGGCCACCAGAAAGGCATCGTGACCACACTCGGCTTCAATCTCACAAAAACTAACGTCTAGACCATTTTTCTTCATGGCCTTAACCATCTCCCGCGACTGGTAGGTGGGGTAAAGCCAATCGGAAGTAAAGGAGATCACCAGCACCTTGGCCTTAACTCCGGCAAAGGCTTTCATCAGAGAACCGTTGCCATGTTGATGCTTTACATCATAATAATCAGCCGCCTTGGTGATGTAGAGAAAGGAGTTGGCATCGAAACGTCTGGTAAACTTTGAACCCTGGTAACGGAGATAACTCTCCACCTGAAAATTAGCCTCAAAATCAAAGGCCAGGGTTTCACGATCTTGTAATTTTCGCCCAAATTTCTTGCGCATGGCATGGTCAGATAAATAGGTAACATGGCCAATCATCCGTGCCAAGGCAAGGCCCAGATTCGGTTTATCTTTGCCATAATAATCACCCTTATTGAAGTGGGGGTCAGACATAATGGCTTGGCGACCAATCTCATTAAAGGCGATGGCAAGGGCCGAGTGGCGGGTGGTGGTGGCCAGTGGAATAGCGGAAACCAGCATATCCGGGTAACGAATGGCCCATTCTAATACCTGCATCCCGCCAACAGAGCCACCAGTCACCGTGAGTAGTTTTTTTATGCCCAAATAATCCACTAACCGTTTTTGGCAACGCACCATATCACCAATAGTCACCACAGGAAAATCGAGACCATAGGCCTTCCCGGTGGCGAGATTAGTGGACGCAGGCCCTGTTGTGCCCATACAGCCCCCTAGGATATTGGAACAAACAACAAAATACCTGTCGGTGTCGATGGGTTTTCCTGGGCCCACCATAATATCCCACCAGCCGGGCTTGGGGTCATCTTCCTTGTAATATCCCGCCACATGGGAATCTCCAGAAAAGGCGTGGGTAATAAGGATCGCATTGGTGCCATCTTTATTCAGGCTGCCCATGGTTTCATAGCCCACGGTGATAGGCCCCAGTGAAGCGCCACTTTCAAGGCGCAGGGGGGCGTTGTTGGCAAAGGTGAAGAACTCCTTGCTAACTAAACCAACCGATTTATGACTATTTTCTAAGGACATGATTTTTCAAAGTAGCTCTGCCAGCACCTCACATCTTTGGCAGATGACCATTTTTTCTTCCCAATTCTTCATGGATTGGCACTCACAGATGGTACCATTAATAAACCAACATAGTTTTCCGGCCTGAAATTCCCAGGCCGGGCATAATTCCCGGCGTTTTTTAGGACATTTTTTTATGGTCCAGCAATTTTTAAGTTTTTTCACGTCATCTCTTTTGCGTGAAAGAAGAAAAAATATCTGGCGCTCGACATGGGCCGGAATCTTACGCCAGCCCTGTTCATAACTATGAATAGCCTTGAGGGAAAGGCCAAGAAGCTCGGCTATCTGCTTCTGGGTCTTGCCTATTTTTGCTCGTACTTCTACAAATTTCTGCCTTTCCACAAAAAACTCCTGTTTTATTTAAGGTCGTCGTCCCCCCTGCGCGAAGCGCACTTAATCTAGCATAAATATACTACGGTGTGGTATAAATTATTTACTATTCTCTACGGATTATTTGGGTGCTTTGAGGTGGATATATTATGACAACACATAGCCCTGGCAAAAAAACAGGGGTAATTATCGGTGGTTCCGGCCTTATCGGTGGCTCCATTGTCTATTATTTTAAAAAATGTCATGGCCGTAATGTGCAGATCCTGGCTCCTAACAGTAAAAAGATGAGCCTCAGGAATATTGATGATATTAAACAATACCTTGACTATTATCGCCCTGATTTTATCATTAATTCGGCGATTGCTGCCATCGACAGTGATCCGCAAATGGCCTATGAAATAAATTACGCCGGCAGCATCAACCTTGCCAAGGCAGCCATTGCCCTTAAAATTCCCTATATCTACATCAGTTCTGCCGCTGTTTTACCCAATGGCCTGAACCTCAAAGAAGACCAGACCTTGCCCCTGGTGGCAAAGATGTCTCATTATGCCAAGTCAAAGCTTATGTGTGAAAAGAGTCTACATTGGCTAGCTGAAAATGAAGGGCTGGATTACACCATCCTCAGACTTGCCATCGTCTATGGTAAACATGATCATAAAATTCAGGGATTCCACCGGTTACTCTTTTCCGTTGCCGACCAGTCCATGCCATGGTTATTTACCAAAAAAACGGTCTGTCATTCCTATACCAATGCCAGAAAAGTTGGCCCCTTTGTGGATTACATTCTCGCCAACAGATCAGAGTTTAGCGGCCAGGTCTTTAATTTTGTCGACACAAATGAGGTCTCTCTGGCCCAACTGATCCTCACCGTCAAAGGTTATCTTGAGTTGCCAAAACCGCTGCATCTTTACATGCCTCTCTCTATTGCCAGGTTTGGTGCCAGAATTCTGGCCAAGATCGTAAGGGCATTAACCCGCTTGGGAATCGAGGCGCGGATGCCAGCCGAACTCATGTTTTTGGGAAATTTTTATGAAAGTCAGGTGCTCTGTGCGGACAAACTTAACCGCTCAAGTTTCAAGGACCCCTTCCCCCAGCAAACGGTGTTTACCAACCTGCCAGAACTGATCGAATATTATTTGACCCGTTGGGAGCATTTCAATCTGATTTCTGCTTTTAATGAAAACTTTTTTGACCCGGAACACCTGGTGGACGAATTTCTTTTGTCCCCCGAAAAGCTTCTTCACCGGCAGCACCAATCTACTGCTCCGCCTTTTGAGTGGAACAAAAAGCTGTGAGTATGCCTCAGAATGGCGTAGACTCTGGTTTCGCCCCTATGCCTTTGCCTCTTTCTTGCGGGAATTATCATGACTACAAATATAAAAATAGGATTTATCATTGCTGGCGGGGTCTTGGTGAGCCTGTTTTTTATTTACGATCTGCAACAATTTCTTAGCCTGGAGTACCTGAAGCTGTCCCAGGTTAGATTTACCGATTTATATGCTGACAACCCCCTTTTGGTGATGGGGAGTTATCTGTTGCTGTATATCCTGGTCACGGCTCTATCTCTCCCCGGTGCCGTAATTATGACCCTTGCCGGGGGCGCCCTGTTTGGATTGGGAGTGGGGCTTGTCCTCGTCTCTTTTGCCTCGACAATTGGTGCTACCTGTGCCTGTTTTGCCGCCCGCTTTATTTTGCAGGATTGGGTCCAGCAGCGCTTTAGCGATAAGCTTGTAACAATCAATGAAGGGGTGGAGCGTGAGGGGGCATTTTATCTGTTTACCCTCCGTCTTATTCCTGTCTTTCCCTTTTTTATGATTAATCTGGTGATGGGCCTCACCAAGATGCGACTTACAACCTTCTTCTGGGTATCGCAACTGGGGATGTTGCCTGGCACCCTGGTCTTTGTCAATGCCGGCAAAGAACTTGCCAAAATTGACTCGCTGGCCGGGATTTTGTCACCAAGCCTGATCGTCTCTTTTGTTATCTTAGGCCTGTTTCCTCTATTGGTGAAAAAGGTTCTGGGACTGGTTCGCACCCATAAACAAACCGTGGTGTAGGAAAATGGCTCATTTCGACTATGATATCGGGGTGATCGGTGGTGGTGCTGCCGGACTTACGGTGAGTTCAGGTGCGGCTCAGCTTGGAGCAAAAACCCTGCTTGTTGAGCGGGAACCATCCCTTGGTGGTGACTGCCTGCATTTTGGCTGTGTTCCCTCAAAAACCTTGATCAAGTCGGCCCATGTCTATCATACCATGAGGAGGGCGGCTGATTTTGGCCTGCCTGCCATTGACCTGCCACCGGTGGATTTTGCCAAGATTGCCACGCGCATCAAGTCGGTGATTGATGTTATTCAGGTGCATGATTCGGTGGAACGTTTTGCCAAGCTTGGGGTGCAAGTTGAGTTTGGCGTTCCCCGTTTTAATGAAGAGCATAGTGTCCAGTTAAACGGGCGGACGGTTTCAGCTAAACATTGGGTGGTTGCCACGGGCTCGTCATCTGCCACCCCACCTTTCCCCGGCCTTGAAAACTGTAATTACATCACCAATAAAGAGATTTTTACCCTGCCAGCCCTGCCGGAATCCCTCATTGTTTTAGGCGCAGGGCCCATTGCCATTGAGATGGCCCAATCCTTTGCCCGCTTGGGCAGCAAGGTCACGGTGATTCAGCGATCTGAGCAAATTTTAAGCCGGGAGGATAGGGACATGGCGGATATCGCCATGCTGTCGCTCAAGGAGGATGGAGTGCGGTTTTATCTTGGCGCTGAGGTGAAGCAAGTGAATGATCTCGGGGATAAACGCCAGGTTATAATCACGGATAAGGGGGGGAAAGAGATTATCATTGAAGGGAAGACCCTCCTTGTTGCCCTTGGTCGCAAGGCCAATACCCATGGTCTTGGCTTGACAGATATTGGGGTGAAAATGACGGCTAGAGGGATAAAGGTGGATCCCCGCCTCCGCACCAGCCATTCCCATATCTATGCCCCCGGTGATGTCAACGGGGCTTACCAGTTTACCCATGCTGCCGGATATGAAGGCGGGATTGTGGTGAGTAACGCTATCTTCCATCTGCCCCGCAAGGCAAATTACAGATGGATGCCATGGGCGACCTACTCTGATCCGGAACTGGCTTCAATTGGCTTAAATGAAAAGGCAGCCAAGACGAAAGGCATTGACTATCAGGTGTGGACGGAACATTTTGGTGAAAATGACAGGGCACTTGCTGAGGGTTGTGATCGGGGCAAGATCAAGATGCTCCTTGACTCGTCAGAAAAACCTCTCGGGGTTCAGGTTATTGGCCCAAGGGCAGGTGATCTGCTCGGTGAGTGGGTGGCGATCCTAAACGGCAAGGTCAAACTGTCCACCATGGCCGGAGCCATCCCTATCCAACCTTGACAGAGATAAATAAACGGGTGGTTGGCTCGTATTTATCCCCCAAAATATTCTCGCCAACCATAAAAAAGGGGCTGAAATTTTTCTTTAATCTCCAGGGGAATAACAGAGATTAACCCTCATCCCCACTGTCAAAGGGAATAAGAGTCGTATCAGCCATTGATTCCGAAGATAACTGAGCCGCCTGCCCTTCTCCCTTGATAAGACTAATAAGAGCATGGACATATCCCTCAAGCCGCAAGGCCTGACTGTTTAACTCATCAGAAGCACTGGCTGCCTCCTCTGAATTTGCGGCGGTTTGCTGGGTAACATGATCAATTTCCACCAGGGCTTTATTAA